>JALZCN010000683.1 GCA_030863045.1 Actinomycetota bacterium
GTCTTGTCATGATCCCCTACTCCACGAGCGACCTCCGGCCGCTCTCTCGTTCCGGATGTCGCCTTTTGCTGGTCAGCTCGGCATGCGTGAGCTCCCACAGCGTGTGGTAGATCGTGGTCTGAGCCTCCTGAATCCGATGTACGGAGTCAGAAGGAACCACGAATAGATGGTCGATGCTGCCCAATTCGGCCATCGCCCCGCCCTCATACCCGGCCAGCCCGACGGTGAGCAGGCCACGCCTGCTCGCCTCCTCGAAGGCGCGTACGAGGTTGGTGGAATTGCCCGAAGTGGACAGCCCGACGACGACGTCACCACGCCGCCCGAAAGCTGCGATCTGGCGGGCGAAGACGACGTCAAATGAGACGTCGTTCGACAGCGCCGTCAGCACCGCGATGTCCCCGGTGAGCGCGAAGGCAGGCAATGCCTGCCGTCCCGGACCCGGATGCAGGAACAAGCTGGCGAGATCGGCTGCATCGGTGCAGCTTCCCCCGTTTCCGATGGCGAACAGTCGCCCGCCGGTGGCGAATGACTCCGCCAGTGCCGAGGCGCACGCGGCCAGCCGCTGACTATCTCGAGCCAGGACCTCGCGCCGCAGCGCCACGATTTGGTGCGCCTTGTCCACGGTGGATCGGCGCACCTCGGCCAGGACCGCCTCGAGATTTCCAGCTCCCGGATTGTCAGGGCCGACGTTGTCAGAATGTGAATACAGGAAAGGGTACAGCGACGCCAGGTCATCGGACCTGGATTGGGCGGCTGACCGGGCGACCGTTCCGTGGTCGCCGTGGCCGTTGGTTCTGGGGCTCATTCCGACCCCCCGAGAACCGCGATAGCTTCCTTGGCGTGGACGAGGATGTCGTCTCCCACTGCCGCCGACACCAAGGCAATGCTTACTTCCTCCATACCGGAGCCGGTGTCCACCATGGCCAGGCCGTCGGGAAGCAACTCGACGACGCGGACCGCGACGGCCTGATCCGAGCACGTGATGCACACCTCGCCGTGGCATTCCGGAATAGTCATGCGACGGCCCTCGGTTCTAGCAGGTCCGGATGCTGGAAGAACACGTGAACCAACTCCCACAGCACGTGGTAGGCAGTAACGTGCACCTCTTTGATCACCTGGGGGTCGTCGGAGTGCGCCACCACGATGTGGTCGGCTCCTTGACGCGACGAGATCCGTCCACCGTCGCCACCGACGAGCGCGATCGTGAGCATGCCCAGCTCCCGGGCGGCTGCCAAGCCGTGCAGCACGTTGCTGCAGTTGCCATCGGGGGAGATGCCCAGCGCGATGTCCCGCGCGGAGGCGAGGTGGCGCAGCTGGTGGGCGAAGACCTCATCGAAGCCTTCCGTGCCAGCAATGCCGGTCACCGTTGCGACGTCGGCGGTCAGCGAGATTGCCGGCAACGCACGCTTGCCCATGATAACGGGGTGGACGAACTCGACGACGACGTGTTGGGCATCAGTGCTGGCAGTGCCGTTGCCGAAGACCACGAGCGTGCCGCCACGGTGGAAGCGGACGGCCATGGCATGGCAGGCGGCGGCGATCGCCGAAGCATCGTCAGCCAGATGATATAGGGGTGCTACCCGCCGCTCGAACAGTTCCGCGGCGGTGGCGGTCCCGGTTGGTAGCCCGGACACGCCGCACACCTCCCGACCCTGGTTGGCCATGCGAGTGAATCACATCACGATAGGGGCGCAGTGATTGATGCTGCAAGTCCAACGGGCCAGATGGTTCACCTCGATTTCATCCAGCGGCCCCCTTGAGCGCGTCCAGGCGCCGGACAAGGAGACATAAAGCCTCGGGCGTCCCTAGGTCGCAAGCTGGGGCGCGTCGTGGGGAGCGAAGTTGCGGGTTTGCGCGTTAGCACGATGAAGGGCGTGCACCACGCTTCGCCTACCGATTCTGAGGGAGCCCGCACCATGCCGATCTTGTTGGTCATGCTCGTCGCCACCATCGTCGAGTTGACGGTGCTCGTCGTGGTGGGGCAGGCGATCGGGATCCTGGCCACGATCGCGCTGCTGGTTCTCGCGTCACTGATCGGGGTCGTCCTGCTGCGCCGCGAGGGAACCCGCACGCTGACGGCGTTTCTCGAGGCACTGCGCACCCGCAGACCTCCACACCGTGAACTGATCGACGGAATGCTGATCGCCGCAGCCGGGGTGTTCATCGTGGTTCCCGGCTTCGTGTCCGACGTGCTGGGTCTGCTGCTGCTCCTGCCGCCGATCCGCGCAGCGGTGCGGCGCCGGATGCTGCGCTCGGTATCACTGCACATTCCGGTCCATCCTGCCCCGGGCAACGTGGTTGAGGGCGAGGTCGTCGACGAACCGCCCGCGCCCCGTTCCGCAACGGGCGAGCTGCGCTGAGATCGGCTTCCCAGCGCGACGGCGGTGCCTGGAGGTGAACTCGACTCCACCGACGTCGCCGGTCCGCTCGCACGCCGGTCCCGTCGAGTTCACGGAGTCCTCAGGGCCGATTCCGAGCTCGACGCCGAATGAACCGCAGTTCGTAATGCAAAGTTGTTAGATCCGAACCATGAACGACGACGCGAGGTACGACGTGCTCCGCAATCACGAGGAGCAGTACCCGCTGTGGTTGGTCGGCCTGGATGTGCCGGCGGGCTGGTACCGGGTGGGCAAGAGAGGTGGCAAGGAGGAATGCACGGCCTACGTCGATGAGGTGTGGACGGACATGCGCCCGCGCAGCTTGCGCAGCAAACGGACGCTTTCTAGTCCTGCCCAGGCTACGTCGACATGACTCAGTCGTCCGCCAGTTCGTGTTGGGTGCAGATCAGCCGTCCGCGACCGGCGGCGCGGCTCCGCCTGATCTGCCTGCCCGCTGCCGGTGGCGGCGCGAGCAGGTACCGGGACTGGCCGGCGCACCTGCCCGACGACGTGGAGGTCGTGTCAGTCCAGCTGCCCGGTCGGGAGAACCGCTTCGCCGAGCCGCCGATTGGATCGATGGAGCAGCTGATCGACCCGCTGCTGGACGGACTGGCCAGCTACCTGTTCCCGTCGTTCGCGCTGTTCGGTCACAGCATGGGCGCGCTGATCTCGTTCGAACTGGCCCGCCGGCTGGGCGCGGCAGGCCAGCAGCCGGTGCACCTGTTCGCCTCCGGATGCCGAGCACCGCACCTGCCCAGCCGCTCGCCGAACTGGCATACCTTGCCCGACCGGGAGTTCCTCGCCGCCATCGAGGATCTGGGAGGGATTCCGCCGGAGCTGCTGGCCGAACGCCAATTTCTCGACGCGATGCTGCCCATGTTGCGTGGCGACTGCACCCTGGCCGAGACCTACGTGTTCCACCCGCACGCCCCGCTGACCTGCCCTGTGTCCGCCTTCGGTGGCTTGCGGGACAAGGACGTATTTCCCGAGGACGTGCGGGCCTGGTCACGGCACACGAGCGGGCCCTTCCGAATCCACCTGCTTCCGGGAGACCACTTCTTCATCAACTCGGCGCGCGTAGACCTACTACAGCTGGTGGTGGCCGCGCTCGGTGGTGCTACCCCCGGCCAGCGAGGGTAAGACTCGCAACCAGCCCACCGGTCACCAGCCCGTCTGGCCACGGTACCGGGTGTCGTGTTCGGTGCGATCTTTTCTCGCGAGGTCGACGACCGGTGGAGCCGTACCGGAGGACCGTAGGCTGATCAGTGTGGCTGGGCCGACGGCGACCCTGGACGGCCGGCCCGCCCTGGAG
>JALZCN010000696.1 GCA_030863045.1 Actinomycetota bacterium
GTCTTGCGGTTGCCCTTGCGGGCGTCGAGCCTGCGGAACTTGCCGCACAGGCGCACCTGGGCGGCCCACGCCCGGGCGACCACGGCGGGGTCGAGGCCCTCCTGGCGCCGGCGGAGGGTGGCACCGACCTGGGCCTTGGCCTTGTAGGCCCAGGCGGCCTCGACGAGCTGGGCCCGCAGGTGCCCGTTGCCGGCGTGGGTGATGCCGCCGCGACGGGTGCGTTCCCCGCTGGAGTCCTCGCTGGGCACGAGCCCGGTGAAGGCCATGAACATCCCCGCGGTGGGAACCTCCGCCAGTCGCAGACCTCGCTGGCCAGGGTGAGGCCCCCGAGTTCGGTCACGCCGCGGTAGGCGGCCAGGCGGTGCACGGCGTCGGCGAACGGCGCCCGGTCGTACCAGGCGGCCAGATCGGCATCGATCGCCTCGACCGCGGCTTCCCGGGCGCTCAGCGTCGCCTGGTAGTGGGCCAGGGTCTCGTTGAGCGCACGCTCCTCGAAGCGCTGCTGGCGCAGCCACGCCTGGTGCTTGAGCGTCCAGTTGTCCCCGCCCCGCCACACCCTGCCGTGGCGCAGCAAGAACTTGCCCAGACGATGGCGGGCCCGGGTGCGGTCGATCACCATGTCGGCGCGGGCCCGGCAGAGGTCGCGCACCGCCTCCTCGGCGGGGGACGGCACTCGCACCGAGCTCAATTGCCCGCTCCGGAACAGCAACGCCAGGCGGCGGGCGTCCCGGCGGTCGGTCTTGACCCGGTCGCCCGGTCGGGCCGGGATCAACGATGGGGCGATCACCTCGCAGCGCACGCCCGAGGCCCGCAGCACCCGAGCCAGCTCATAGCCCGTCGGCCCGGCCTCGTAGCAGGCCCACACCCGGGCCGGTTCGTCGAAACGGGCGATCAGCCGACGGACCGACTCGTCATCGGCGCTCACCTTGTCGAGCACCGGGCTGTCGGAACCGGGCTCGAGCAGCCCGATGGAGATGGTGTTGGCGTGCACGTCCATTGCGAGGACACGAACGTGAGGGGGAACATGGATCAACACGGCCGGCTCCTTCCGTATGTGGCTCGGTCCGCCTCATGGTGGGCAACCCACGCAAGATGCGGAAACGGGCCGGCCGTTCCATACTCACTGACTCCAAAGAGGTCGCCCAACTCCGACACCGTGTGTCCACTGGAGCGGTGCAGCACGACGAGGTGCGCTTCCTGGCGCACGGTGAGCTTCGGCTGCTTCCCGCGCCGTCGTCCTTTCGCCTTGGCCACCCGCGACATCGACGGAATCCTGACCCGGATGGTCAGCCTGCCGGTGGCCGAGGATCCAGTCGACGTTGTGACGCTCCTTCCTACAGACCTCGGACCGGCGCGGGGCGGTGATTCGCACGCAGGACGCCACCTACAACGCATTGCTCGATCCGGTTCGCATCGTGGATCGTCGAGACCGCCATCCCGCAGGCGGATCGGTATGCGGGACTCGCGGCGGAAGTCTCGCCCCAACACAGCGCGTCCGCGGGCGATGCGTCAAGCCGGCGGTTGGAGCGCCCCCTTTTCTGTGGGTGCTACGTCGACTGCGGCTCCCATGGCGTCGCCAGCTGGAAGTAGTTGCCGTCAGGATCGGCGAAGGTGCCCATCAGCATGCCCCCGCCGCCGGGCTCGTACGGCTCGGCGACGACTTCAGCGCCGAGCCCCTTGATGCGCTCGAACTCTCCTCGGACGTCAGTGGTCGAGAAGTTGAGCATGATGCGGCCGGGCTGGGGGTTCGTTCCCTTCACCTCGCTGTGCGGTCCGACGGCAAGGCTCCCGTCGCCTATCTGCCAGCCGAACCAGCCGTTAGCTTCGTCGCTCCAGTCCGGGTTGGGCTTGCCCAGCACCCTCGTGTAGAAGTCCCCCAGCCGCTTCGAGTCCTCAGACCCGAGCATCACGTTGTTCAGGTTCAGTCCCATTCTTTCTCCTTTACTCGTCACGTAGACGACCGACACCGGTAGAACTCATCGCGCACGCCAACCGCGACCGCGGCTCGGCTGCCCAGGACGGCCCAGCCTCGTGCCGACGGCGGCGATGGACGCCGTGCCCGGGTACGTCCCTTCGCCGGCCGCAGCGGTGCGCACCCTTCACGGACCTGCCTGGATTGGTCCGGCCGCCGTAGACGAGGCCGCGCTGCGCCGGACCGAGGCCGCGGCCCTCGTTCCAGCTGGTGATCCCGGCGTACTCGACCGGGCCGTGTCGACCTGGTCGAGCGGCCCGGCATCATCTCTACGTCGGCCTCCGCAGCCTCGGCTGGCGCGTGTCGCCGGTGGGGCCGCGGGTGCTCAGTGCGCTCGGGGTCGACTTCGACACGGCTTGGTCGGCCAACCGGACAGCGGTGGTGGGGCTCTTGGTGGAGTTGGGCCACGGCCAGTTGGCTGGTCTCCTCGTGAGCTACTACGAGGCGGCCTGGGACGCATTCCTCAGCGGCTGGCGCGCGAGCGACGCCCATCGAGTGGCGTTCGGCGCAGCCGTGCGGCCCTGCAGCTGGGAGCATCCATCGGTGCCGCGGTCCGCTGATGGGGTCCACCGCCTGCAGGACCGGATCCAAGCGGCTGGGGACGAGCCACCGGCAGGTGAGCACTGAATCCGCGGGCCTCGAGCCTTAGCTCGAGATCGTGCGCTTGCCGGCTGGTGGGGTCGACCTCCGACAACTGGTGGGATGACGTGCCTCGAGCGCTGAACCATTAGCGAGCTGCTGGTCGCGTCGGGCTCTACATTCGACGACGATCAGCAGGTAGCGGTGCGGGAGCTGTTCGTTGGCCGCGGCCACGACTGGGCCGAGGCCCATCATGACGTGCGCTCGAGTGGCACTCGGCTTCCTCAAGGGAGGGGTGTCGGCTCCCTGCTCTGCGAGGATGGCTCTGTGGATCACAAAGCGGTGACGGAGTGGGTCGAGGGGTACGAGCGTGCCTGGCGGGCAGCAGGAACCGGTGGACTCGACGAGTTGTTCTCCGCGAGGGTTCAGTACGTTCCGTCGCCGTGGGGGACCGCCGTACAGGGACTCGATGATCTCCGTCGCTTCTGGGAGGCCAACCGAGATGGGCCTGACGAGGCGTTCACGATGACCCATGAGGTCGTCGCCCTCGAAGGGAGCACCGCAGTGGTGCGCGTGGCGGTCGACTACCACGGTGCAGACACCACCCGTTGGCGAGATCTGTGGGTCCTCAAGTTTGGAGGCGACGGGCGGTGTGCCGTCTTCGAGGAGTGGCCGTTCACTCCGGACCAACCCGACGGCCACTGAGGTTCCCGGCCGGAGGGCCTGCCGATTGTCGCGCTCGACGGACCGTGCCGTAGAGCAAACCGATGGAGGCGTCGTCGTACCGGCGGGACGATGCGACCATTGGTGCTGCCTGGAAAGGTTGAGCGATGCCCGGCGTGATCATCGACATCGGAGGCGTGCTCGTCCACGACCGAGTGCTCGAGACAGCAGGTCGATGGGCCCGTCAACTCGCGCTCAGCCCGGCAGAGATGCTGGGCGCGATCTACGGCGGCAGCGACGACGCCGTCCTCGTCGGCCGCGTCTGCGAGGACGAGTGGTGGGAGGTCGTGCGCAGCCGGCTGGGCATCGACACGTCCCTGCTCCGCAGCGAACTCGAGTCAGGGCTGACGTGGCAACACGATCTGATCGCTGTCCTTCGTGAAGTGAAAGCCACAACCAGGACGGCGATCCTCAGCAACGCATGGCCCTCACAGCGGCCACGGATGATTGAGCGCGAGTTGACCGATCTCGTCCACGAACTTCTTCTGTCGTGTGAGATCGGGTGCGCAAAGCCCGACGTCAACGCCTTCAAGATCGCGCTCGAGCGCCTTGGAACTACTCCGGCCGAATCCCTGTTCGTCGACGACACCGTCGGTCACATCGAGGTTGCCGCGACACTTGGCATCCACACACACCTTCATTTGACGACCGAGGGCACGATCGAAGCCATCCGCCGGTTCGCTGGATGCTGAGCACCACCATGGAGACCAGCGTGGCGACTTACACATC
>JALZCN010000697.1 GCA_030863045.1 Actinomycetota bacterium
GATGTGGTTGGTGGCCTCAGTCGGTCGCTAGTCGATCACCGTCGTGTCCACCCGGCACCGGAACCGCGGACGTCGGGGCCGCGGTGTGGCTTGCGGCGTCGCCGCCCGATTCGCAGCACCCGCGTCAAGTCCCGGGGCAGCCCGCCAGCTCCGGACGGTAGATCGCCTGGTAGATCGGCTCCTGCAACACGTGCCGCTTGGGGATCATTGGGCAACTCACATCGCAGCGCGTGGCTAATCTGCTCGGCGACTTCACCGCTGTTCAGCAGTTCCTGCATGAACTGGCGCACACCACGTGCGCACCAGCTTGCTCCGCCCCGGCTGGGCTCGGCGATTTGTTGCCAGCCGCTGGGCCCTATGGTAGGCGAGAACGTCGCTAGTTAACTACGGGGGAGACGTTCGCCGTAAATTGAATTAGTCGGCGCACATTTGACGGTAAATGTAAATGCAGACCATTGGTCAACGGTGAACGTCAGCACGGGGCCTGTTGGATCCTTGGAGTCTCGCACGGCCAACGCTTCACGACCGAGGCTGGTGACCTCAATACAATTCCCGGCCGTGCCGCTATAGCTGCTCTTGCGCCAGTGTCGGGTGGCTAGTTGCCCAGATGTGAGGGCACTATTCCTGATCATCTCCTCAGCTCTCTTAACAGTCCGCTGATCATCTGCCGGGAATCGGTGGGGGACAGTGCGGACGCCCGTAGTCGCTCGTGTGCGTGGCGGTACGCCGCAACGTCGCGTAGGCCGTCGAGGTACTCACTGTTCGTCATGCGGTCCAGGTAGACAATCCGGGGATTGCTGGGGTCGGCGAATTCCAGCACAGTGAACGATCCATCAACACCGGGATGGGCGCCTGCGTCAAAGAGGAGCACGCGGAGCGCCACGTTGGGGAGGTCGGTGACGTCGATCAAGCGGGTTAACTGACCGCACATCACTTTCCGATCACCCACCACGCGCCGAAGAGCGCCCTCGTTGATCACCGCGTCCAGGTGTATCGGGTCATCCCCGACGAGCCGGACCTGCCGAGCACGGCGCAACTGCGCTGCCCTGGCCGCTTCATCAGGTAGCGGTGTGTAAGGCGAGTGCCGGACTATTTCGGCTGCGTATTCCTCAGTTTGGAGCAGCCCGGGCACGACCTCCGACTCATAAGCCAGCAGCCGCGCAGCTTCGGACTCCAAGGACAGATAACCCTCAAACCACGCTGGCAGCACCTCGGCGTACTGGCGCCACCAACCCAACTGACGGTCCTCGCTGGCAAGGCTGACCAAGGTCTCTACTTCCTCCGACAGTGCATCTAAGACCCCCAACAGCGCACGGACGTCCGCGGGAGTGACGGCAATCTTCGCTAGCTCAATTCGACTGACTTTGCTGGTCGACCACCCGAGCTCATCAGCGACAGCCTCCAAACTCATGCCGCTGGCCTCACGAAGCTGCCGAAGTGCCGCTCCCAGACGGCGCCTTCGGATCGTGGGCACGGACACCATGACCAGACAATGCCACAGCAATTAGCTCAGATGACTCGAACGACTGGGTGACACGTGACGGCTGCCATGCAGGTTGCTCAGCAAGCTCCGTGCGGACCGTACACCGGACGATCACAGCAAGCTAACCGCCCGCCGCGCCTGCCACCAAGCTGCATAATCGCCTGTCAGGCGCGAGAGCCCTCGGCCGGTTAGTCAACTTGACACGGCCTGGCTATGCATCCCGAGGAAGCCGCTGCGTGCATCGGTATGTTACACCGGACTACAGTCCCCAAACTTGCATCCTTCTTCTGCGTAGTAGCCGAAGCGGTCTTTAACCAGCGAAAGCGACAGTTATGTGATCGGGGCGGGCGTGGAGCGATTTACCACACCACGCTGAATGCCTAGTGGGAGGACGCGGGCACCCGCTGTGCAGACATGTAAGCGGTGATCTGTGCCGCTTCCTTCGTCAGCGCGCCCGTTGACTAGCTCCGTCCCTGGCGACCGACCACCACCCACGCCGGCGAGGGGGCCGAGTCGATTCCGGACCTTCTCGGGCGCGAGTTCACTGCGGCTGCACCGGGCACCAAGCTCGTTGGCGATATTACGTATCTGTCGACCTGGCAGGGCTTTGTCTACCTGGCACGGTCATCGACTGCCGCCCGAAGGAATGCATCGGGTACGCGATCGCCGATCACATGCGCGCTCCAGTTGGTCGTCGACGCACTGCGCATGGCCGCCCGTAACCTACGTATTCGAACCCGGAGCTATTTTTCACACCGATCGTGGCTCGGTTGGACGCGTTGATTCGTGCTTTGATAATACTCAGACGGAGTCGTTCAACACCACACTCAAAGTTGAGCGAGTCAACCGGACCGTATACCCAACCTGTGAACACGCCCGCAAAGACGTCACCCGCTACATCGAGTTCCGCTATAATACTGCACGACTCCACTCAGCGCTGGATTATCGAACCCCACGCGAAGCCCACAACGACTACCTCAATCAGTGACAAGCAGCCTGACAGCACCAATAGAAACCTATCCGGAAAACGCGGGGCAGCCCACGGTTGCTATGCACCCAACTCGGTGCCCCATGACCTGGGCCGAGTCACCGGACGCCGCTGGACCGGGGAGGAACCCTTCCAGGCCGGCAAGGGCCTGACCGGGCTTGACGACCACCAACTTCGCCGCTGGCTGCCCTGGCGGCGTTAGACCCTGCTAGCGATGTTCGCCCACGCCCTACTCGCCGTCATCGCCGTGCTGCGGGTGTCGACCTTTGGGCGTCGCCCCAGTCGAACTGCAGCCACAATCCGGGCTCGGGGATCCATGGCCGAAACACCCGCCGGTGCCCGGACCATCAGGCTTTCTTCGCTGCCGCCACCGCCCGCCGCGTGGTGCCTGCCGAGCTGGCGAAGCCCATCGCGGTCAGCCTGCCGGGCACCACGTCCGCGCAGATCTTCCCCTTCGAGCGGTCCATCACTCCTCGACTTTGTCCGGGAACTCGTCGATCAACTGCCCACAGCGGACCCGCTCGCCGGGGGCCAGTCCGGCGTCGCGCAACGCTACATAGTGTGCCCACCGTCTTGTGATCGCAACCGGCCAGCGCGGCCCCGCCCGCAGCCCGCCAGTCAGGTCGTACGCCTCCAAATGTCCATGATCTCCTCGCTGGTCTTCACCGCCGGCCCTTCGCCTCGACATCGCTGCCGAGGGCGAGCCAGCCCGATCACGCCGCCACCAACCGGCAGCGACACGCACAGCTGGGGAGAACTCCTGGCCATCAGCGGGGAGATCTCGTGACCGCCAGCGGGGAGATCAGCTGGCCGTCACAGGGCAGGATTTCGTGACCGCCGACAACCCATTGCTGGCCCTGGTCCTGATCGGCTCCGCGACGCAGCTCATCGAGAATCCGCTCCCACGTCCCATCACCAGACCAGCGGCGATGCCGGTTATAAACGGTCTTCCAGTTCCCGTAAGCACCCGGCAGGTCCCGCCACGCAGCACCACAGCGGGTTCGCCAGAGCACCCCATTGATCACCATGCGGTGATCGGCCCACCGGCCACCCCGACACGGAATCCGATCGGGCAACAACGGCTCCAGACGAGTCCACTCATCATCGGTCAGATCATGCGATCAAGCATCACGAGGATCTATCGCACCGGGCCCCCGAGATTCACGGGACACGCCCTAGTCGACTCACCGAGTAGTCGGCCGACTCGACGCTCACGCGTAGAGCTGGTCGCGGCTGATAGTGGGACACCATTCCACTCGTCTGTCGTCGTGATGCCGAGCAAAGGATGTGACCGACGAAAGGGTAGCCGGCCCACCCACGCGCTGCGTCGACGACGCCCGCACCGCACCGCATGGC
>JALZCN010000701.1 GCA_030863045.1 Actinomycetota bacterium
GACGAGCGCAGTGGGGACGTCATCGCGGAGCCGGATTGATAGCGAGGGGCTAGCGGCCGGTCCAGACCGTTGGCGGGGCGTGGGCCACCTGCTGGTGGAACAGGGAGTCGAAGTTGGTCAGCACCGCTTCGCGGTCGGGCCCGAACACCTCGAAGTAGATCACGCGGTTGTAGAGCACATAGACCGTCCGGTATGCCGTGGATGCCAAAGACGGGTCGCTGCCCAGCACAGCTACGCCCTGCAGTGACCGGTTGTCGTCCGGCCTGAGCCCACCATCCCGCTGCACGGTCGCGATCGTCTGCGCAACGTCGATCGCGGCTCGTTGATCAGGCAAGGTGAGAGCGAACATCCCGATTGTGGAGTCGTCGACGGTGGTGGTCTTGAGCACGCCATCCGTCATCCCTGCGCCTCCCAGGGCGTTCAGGACGGGCTGGGGCAGCAGGTTGGAGCTCTCCAGCTTGGGCAGATCGAATAATCCGCCACCGCCACGGCTTCGGCCGGGCGGCTCGATCAGGGCACTTGCGGTGTCCGCCGGTGCCGGGAGGGGAGCTGGCGGGGCAGGTAGGTCGCGAGCGGGGGCGATCAGCGGTGCAGCGCTCTGTCCCCTGCCGGTTCGGTCCGGGGAGCCCGTCAGGAAGTACGCCACCGTTGCGCCCACCAGACCCAGTACGACGATGGCGAGCACCGCGATTCCGATGATCTGCTTGGAGCGAGACGCTGCCGCGGCGGGCTTGAACGCCTCCGGATTCCGGCGCATCCAGGCGTCTTGCTGTTCGGCGATCGGCGGCAGGTCCGACTCGGCCCACGGTGGCGCCGAGCTGTCGGTCGGCCTATCGACAGGCTGGAACAAATCTTCAACATGGCTAGGACGCTGCTGGTAGGCGGGGCTTGACCGGATAGCGTGGGTGGTCGCCGGAGCGTCACTACCAGCGGTGTTCGCGTCGATCGCGCCGAAGACTTGCGTCGGCGCCTCAGACGGGGAGGCCTCCCAACGGAACGCCGGTGGGAACGGGCTAGCGGCCTCAACCGTGTCGGGGGCGCCGGCGGCCTCCGGTGCACTGGACGCTCGCAACTCGTCCGGCTTCACTCTGTCACCCCCATAAGTCATCAGGTTGAACCATATTGTGCACAGCGGCGACCCTGAGCCTTCGGCCGACCTCTCACTGTTACTCTCCCGCGCGTGCCGCAGCCCACGAAGGCGCACCCGAATACCGGTTTCGCGTGGCTGCGGATGATCGGGGCGCTGATCGTGGTGGTCGAGCACTCAGCGCCGCTGACCGACCCTTCGCGCCTGACGCTGTTCCCCAGTTCCTGGAATCTGTCGCCCGGCTACATCGCCCTGATGGGCTTCTTCGCGATGAGCGGCTACCAGATCAGCGACAGTTGGCGCGAAGACCCGTCCTGGTGGCGCTTCAGCGCGAAACGGGTGCTGAGGCTATGGCCTCCGCTGTTGTGTGTGGTGCTCGCCACCGCCTTGGTGATCGGGCCACTGGTGTCGACGCTGCACCTGACGGAGTACTTCTCCGCCCGTGACACCTGGGGGTACGTCGTCCACAACGCGGGCTTGTACACGTTGCAGCATCGGCTGCCCGGCGTGTTCGACAACAACCCGTGGCCTTGGTCGGCGAACGGCTCGCTGTGGACGCTGCCGATGGAGCTCACCGGCTACCTGTTGGTGCTGTTGTTCGGCGCTGCGGGGCTGTTCCGGCGGGCACCGTGGTTGACCATCGTGTTGATGCTGGCCCTGGTTGGCTTGGACCGCCGTTTTGAGGCGAGCGTCGGAAATCCGGGAGATGGCGGCTCGTTTCTCCAGGTGCCCATTGGGTCGATGGTTGCGTTTCTGGTCGCGTTCAGCTTTGGCATGGTGCTGCACACCTACCGGAACCGGATCGTGCTGTCCCCTTTCGTGGCGTGGGCGCTGGTGGGGCTTCAGATCGCAGTGCACAACACCGAGGCGGGAGCTCTGACCCTCCCCTTCATGGCCGGGTACGGGGCGCTCGTGCTGGCGTTCCATTGGCCCGCCCGCCTGGAGGGCTACGACTCATGGGTGTTCGGGAGCTACGGTCTGTATATCTGGGCCTTCCCCGTCCAGCAACTGCTGATCATGGCTGGCGTCGATACCCAGTGGTCGCTTACGGCGACCGCGCTACCCCTGACCTACTTGTGCGGCTGGCTGTCGTGGCGCTACATCGAAGCGCCGACGTTGTCATTGCGTCGCTACTTACCGCGCCGCGAGCCACGCCCCGATCCACCGCGTCCTCCCTATCCCTCTGCCCGGCATCGGCTGGCGCAGCTCCGTGAACGATCCGAGGTGGCTCGGCGAGAGCCGCGCGTGCCGGCAGCCTCCGCGTAATCTGGTGGCATGGTGCTATTCGGACGCGACAAGACCCGCCTGGTGACCGCCGAGGAGGCGCTACCCGGACGATCCACCCCGATGCCGGTACCCGAGCGGCACGCCGTGAGCGGCCACCGCATCGTGCCCCCGTTCCCCGACGGCCTGCGCACCGCGGTCTTTGGGATGGGCTGCTTCTGGGGTGCGGAGCGCGTGTTCTGGCAGGCGCCCGGCGTCTACACGACC
>JALZCN010000706.1 GCA_030863045.1 Actinomycetota bacterium
CTCGGGCAGACCGCCAAGTTGTACTTCCGGCCGGTGCTCGCCCAGCAGGCAGCCGCGGTGCCCAGCCCGGTTCCAGGCGGTCAGCCCCCCGGTGACAGCAGACCGGCCACCCCTCCAGCATCCCCGCAACCCCCTGCGTCCAGTCCCGCACCGACGCCGGTCGCCCCGCCGCAGCCGGTTGCTCCCCAGCAGGTCCAGCCACCGCCGGAGGAGCCGACTCCATCTCCGGTCCCGCCGGCATCACCGGCACCCACCACACCGCCGGTCACCCCGCCGCCGGTCGGTGACGCCCCGCCTGATTCGGCCGATCCCGAGATCGCCGAGCAGATCCGGCAGGCCCGAGCGCGGCTGCAGAGCCAAGACCCCGCTGTGCAGCAGGAGGTGCTGGCCGCACTGAACTGCGCCGCCCCCAATCCCCTTCGCGGGAATGACGACCCGAGGCTTCCCCTGATCACCTGTGACCAGGACGGAACCGCCAAGTACCTGTTGGGGCCCGCGTTCCTGACCGGCGAGGAGATCTCGGATGCATCGTCGGGCTTCAACCCGGACGGCACGGGTTACGAGGTGCGCCTGAACTTCAACCGCCAAGGCGAGGACATTTGGGCGAAGTACACCGCGAACAACGTCGGCAAGCAGGCAGCATTCACCCTGGACGGCGAGGTGGTCTCGGCTCCAGAGATCAGGGGAGCGATCCCGCCCGGCCAGCAGACTCAAATCACCGGCAACTTCACCCAAACTGAAGCCCGAATCCTGGCCACTGCCCTCAAGTACGGTTCGCTGCCGCTGTCCTTCCAGTCTTCGGAATCCGAGACGGTGTCGGCCACCCTAGGCCTGGCCTCCCTGCGCGCTGGACTGCTCGCCGGGGCGATCGGGCTAGCCGTGGTATTCGTCTATTGCTTGTTCTACTACCGGCTACTCGGAGTGCTCACGATCCTGTCCCTGGCGCTGTCCGGGCTGATCGTCTATGCCGTTCTCGTCCTGCTCGGACGATGGATCGGCTTCACCCTGGATCTGGCGGGTGTCGCCGGCTTCATCGTCGCGATCGGCATCACCGCGGACTCGTTTGTGATCTTCTTCGAGCGGCTCAAGGATGAGGTTCGGGAGGGTCGGACGTTCCGCTCCGCGGTACCCCGGGCATGGGTCCGGGCTCGCCGCACCATCCTGTCGGCGGACGCGGTGAGCTTCCTCGCCGCCGCGGTGCTCTACGTTCTCGCGGTGGGGCAGGTCAAGGGCTTCGCCTTCACCCTCGGCATGTCGACGGTGCTGGACCTGGCGGTCGTCTTCCTGGTCACACATCCGCTGGTGGCGATGGCGTCGC
Organism: Actinomycetota bacterium; assembly: GCA_030863045.1. Taxonomy (GTDB): domain Bacteria; phylum Actinomycetota; class Actinomycetes; order Mycobacteriales; family Pseudonocardiaceae. Next base: position 1,319 of record JALZCN010000706.1, read on the forward strand.
AGTCGAGGCGGCTGTCCCAACCGGCGCTATCCGGGCTCGGTGCCGCACAGCGAGCCGGCGCTGAGAGCCGGTCGGAGCTGGCCACTGCGGGAAAGGGAGTCTGAGATGGCGGGCACGCTGGCGCGCCTCTACAGCGGGACCGGAGCGTTCGACATCGTCGGGCGGCGACGGATCTGGTACTCGATCTCCGGTGTGCTCATCGCCGTCTGCCTGGCCTCGATTCTGCTGCGCGGATTCAATTTCGGTATCGACTTCGAGGGCGGCACCCGCGTACAGCTCCCGGCCCAAGGGGCAGCTGGACCGATCAGCACCCAGCAGGCCGAGCGCGTCTTCACTGACTCGGTAGGCCAGCCGCCGGTGTCGGTGCAGACCGTCGGTACCGGTTCCGCGGCGAGCATCCTGATCCGCTCTGAGGCGCTGGACACCCGGCAGTCGTTCGCCCTGAAGGCGGCACTGTACGAGCAGCTGCGCCCGCTCGGCAGCAACGGACAGCCCAGCGAACAAGCGATCAGCGACAGCGCAGTGAGCGCATCATGGGGCGGCGAGATCAGCCGGCAGGCATTGATCGCCCTCCTGGTGTTCCTCGTCCTGGTCACCGTGTTCCTCGCGGTGTACTTCGAGCCTCGGATGGCGCTGGCGGCGCTCATCGCACTGGTGCACGACGTGCTGCTGACCGCCGGGGTCTACTCACTGGTCGGCTTCGAGGTGACACCGGCGTCAGTGATCGGTCTGCTCACCATCCTCGGGTTCTCGCTGTATGACACCGTTGTCGTGTTCGACAAGGTCAAGGAGAACACCCGCGGGCTGCTCGGGCTGACCAGACGGACCTACGCCGAGGCCGCCAACCTAGCGGTCAACCAGACTCTGATGCGGTCGATCAACACCTCTGTCATCGCGGTGCTGCCCGTCCTCGGACTGCTGGTGATCGGCGTCGGTCTGCTGGGCGTGGGAACTCTCAAGGACCTCGCGTTGGTGCAGATGGTCGGCATCGTGGCAGGGGCGTTGTCCTCAATCTTCCTGGCTACCCCCTTGGTGGTCGATCTCACCATGCGCCGGCCGGTCTACCAGCAGCAAGCCGAGCGGGTCGCCTTGCGTCGGGAGAAGCTGGCCCGTAAGGCCGCCACCGCCAACCTCGAAGACGAGGACGGGACACCCTCACAGCGTCCCCGCGGCGACGCCGATACCCCAGCCGAAGACGCACCGGTCGGCAACGGCGCGCCCGCCAAGGTCGGGAAGGCCGCACCAGCACGACGGCGACACGGGCAGCCCGCGGGCCGCAGCGGCAGACCGTCCGGCAAGGCCGGCCGCACCGCGGGTCGTTAACAGAGATCAGCTGCCGCAACTACCGTCTGTTACGTTAATCACGGAAAGTAACAAGATGCTGACGGGCGGCTGGTGTCCTTCGTGCGTCGCATCACCTATGTGGTGGTTGTCGCTCTGATTCCTTGCCTATAGCCGCGTTTGGTAGAACGCTCTGTAGTCAGGTGCTAGATGTCGCTCCTCGGAGTGACGGGCTTGGGGGGGCACCGTGAGGGGCGACCAGGGAGGATCTGGGATGGCGGGATGGTCCGTTCCGGGTGTGGTACATCTCCGCGAGATACGTGAGGATCCGATCGGTAGCCGGGTGGTAGCTCGCCACCGCATTACTCGACAGCCCGTCGCGGTGACTTACCTGTCCTCTGAGTTGCTCGCCGACCCCGAATTCTGCGCCCGGTTCTCGCGGGAGTTCGAGGGGCTGGCTCGTGTCAAGGATCGTCGCGTTGCCCGGCCGCACCGTTACGTGATGTGTGACGAGGGCGCGGCCATTGTCAGCGATCATGTCAACGGGTCTCCGTTGCGTTCCGTGTTGCTGGCTCACGGTGCTGTCAGTACCGAAACCGCGTTAGTAATCTTCAAAGACACGCTGCTCGCACTGGCCGCTTGGCACGAGGCAGGCCTGGCGCACGGTGATATCAAGCCGGAGAACGTGATCTTGACCCCCGCTGGTCATGTTCGGCTGGTCGACTTCGGGCTCTGGACATTCGACGGTCGGCGGCGGCTCGATCGGTCAACACCCTTTTACCTCGCTCCCGAACAGTGGACTGACGGGCCGGCCGCTCCAGCAGGAGATGTATATGCCGCTACGGCTACGTGTTTCGAGTGTCTGGTCGGTGCGCCGCCGTTCTACGCCGACAGCCCCTCCGAGCTCTGGGCCAAGCACGAGCACGCCACGCTCCCGATCGACGTAATCCCTGAACCGGCTCGGGACCTGGTGCGCAGCGGTCTTGCCAGAGACCTGCGCAGCCGTTCTGACGTGCAGAGCCTGCTCGCTCAGGTCGGTGACGTCGCAGTCCGTGCTGTGGGCACTGACTGGGAATTACGCGGACGACGCGAGCTGGCCGCGCTGCTGGCCGCGCGCTCGACTGCGCCTGGAGTGACCGCGCCCGGGCTTGGAAGCACCGCTGAGGGGACGCACCGCAATCCAGTCCAGCTGGCCGCCGTCATGGGTGGCGCGCTGATGTTGGCGGTGGGCTTGGCGAGTCCACCATTAGCGGTGATTTTGCCTGGCACCCCCCTCTTCGGCTCAGGGGGCAGATCACCAGTGTTGGCATTCCCTGATCCTGCTCGCGACGCGCCGGTGCGGGTCGTGACAAACGGTCTGCTGGCGGACCGTGCCCCTGTGCCTGGTGCACAGGCAGGGACCGCCGGGCCGGTCACCGAGGCACGGCCGCCAATACTTGCCAACCCCGTGGCGGACGCGCAGACCGTGCCATCCGCGGCCGAGGTGCGCCATCAAGACGGCGCCGCAAAGAGCCAGTCCACAACGGGCCAGTCCACAACGGGCCAGTCGACATCGTCGATGTGCACCCAGAATCTGATTTTCTCGGCGCACCAGCCCTGCAAGGCAATGCATCCAGAGCAGCCGACCACCGACTCGACGACAACGACACCAGACCCGATCCCCGCGATTCCAGTGTCGCTGCCGGTGCCGGTGGAGCTGCCGGTTCCGGTGCAGCTGCCCACCGCAGTCCAGCTGCCGGCACCGGTACAGGCGCCCAAGTCAATTCCGATTCGGAACAAGACTCAGCCTCTGATCAACTCTCATACGAAGACTGCACCGCAGCGGTGGCATAAGGAGGTCCGGACCCCACGGCACGGCACTACCACGAAGACGGATCAGAAATGGGCAAAGGGGCCGCAGATGAATCCCAGGTGGGGTAGCGCCAGGTCAGGAAACGCGGAGCACAGAAGCGCTGGGTCTGGCGGCGCTGGGAACGAGTAAGGTCCCGCGTGCAACCCAGGTCGAACGCCGACGACCTGGCAGCCCTGCTCACGCCGCTGATCCGCGAGGTTCCGGACTTCCCGCATCCCGGAGTGCTTTTCCGGGACCTGGCGCCGGTATTCGCTGATGCCACCGCGTTCCGGGCGGCGGTGGACGCGCTGGTCGCTCCAGCGCTGCAGATCGACGTGGTGGTCGGGGTGGAGGCTCGCGGGTTCCTGCTCGGCGCTGGGGCCGCCTACGCGTTGGGCACTGGTGTGATCGGGGTTCGCAAACCCGGCAAGCTACCCGTGGTCTGCGACCGCGAGGGCTACGAGCTGGAGTACGGCGTCACCTCGCTGGAACTTGCGCACGGTGTGCTGCGGCCCGGGCAGCGGGCCTTGGTGGTCGACGACGTGCTGGCCACCGGAGGCACGGCGGTTGCGACCTGCGCGCTGGTTGAACGGGCCGGGGCGATAGTCGAGGATATAGCGGTGCTGCTGGAGATCGCTGCACTGCGTGGTCGAGATCGGCTAGCGGGCCGCTCGCTGCGCGCACTGCTGACGGTCTGACCGGGCATGTGGTGTCGCGCTGCTGTGGTAGCGGTGCTGTCGAGCTCGGGAACGCTGGGCTGGGCGGGTCCTGCAGGGTCCGGCGAGCAACCGCGGGCGGTACGCTGAAGATCTGATAGGACCACGTGGCAGGAGAGTGCGGTGTGAGCCAGGACCTGCAGCGCACTGATGCGCCATCAGCAGGCCCGGACGCCGCCACGGTCCCTCAGCGGCTGCCCTCGGCAACCCGGCGCGTGCGGGCCCGGCTTGCGCGTCGGATCACCGCACAGCGGCCCGGCCCCGTGCGGCCGGTTCTCGAACCGCTCGCCGCTGTGCACCGCGAGCTGCACCCCAAGGCCGACCTCGCGCTGTTGCAGCGAGCCTATGACGTCGCCGAGGACAAACAC
>JALZCN010000624.1 GCA_030863045.1 Actinomycetota bacterium
CCCAGACCGCCCGGGCCCATTTTCATCCCTCACGGGCGGCAGCAGCAGCCGCCATGATCTGTTCAGGGGATTTCAGGGGATTGCCAGGAAAACGATCAGGGAGACTAAGCGAGCCCTCAAAAGAAGCGTCGCCCGCCAACTCTTCAGGCTCCTAGAACCGCCTTCCAACAACCGATAACGGCAAACGACACCCAACCAAGCACCTACCGAGCGCCTGCGGACACCAGTCCCGGCGAGGTGTATCGGGCTTGACGGACAGGTGACCCTGGGATAGAGAGGTCATCTGATGGTTGAGAAACGGCGGAAGTTCAGCCCGGAGTTCAAGGCCGAGGCTGTACAGTTCGTCGTCTCGACGGGCCGGCCGATCGTGGAGGTTGCCCGCAAGTTGGGTATTCACGACGGCACGCTCGGGAACTGGGTGAAGGCCTATCGCCGAGCGCATCCCGACGAGGAGGAACCGTTGACCATCGCGGAGCGAGCACGGCTTAAAGAGCTGGAATCACAAGTGTCCCGGCTTCGTATGGAAAACGAGTTCTTAAAAAAGGTGCGCCACGAACACGGGAGGCAGCGTGAGATAGGTCGCGGTGTTGAGCGTGGTGCTGTGCGAAGATGAAGGTTTGGCCCTTCGGAGCCGCTCGTCGGGGAGAGGCTTCAAATCGCCTCATGCCGCGTTGGCTGAAGACCGTCGTGGTGAGCGATGAGGAAAAGGCGCCGAGAGAGGCGTCAGATGGGGATCAGGAAGACGAACGAAAGTGAATCGCTGAAGACGTGTCGTTATGGAATCTAGGTGGCATCGAAACCGGGGTGTCTTTTTGTCCCGGGATGAGTCTGGCGAGCCAGCGGCCTGCTGAGGCCGAGGACCGGGCCGTGCCCGGGCATTGGGAAGGCGATCTCATCATCGGCTTGGGCAGCTCTGCGATCGGGACGCTGGTCAAGCGCACCACCCGGTTCACGATGCTGCTGCATCTACCCCGGATGAACGGCCACGGTCAGGAGCCACGAATCAAGAACGGCCCAGCACTTGCCGGGCACGGCGCCAAAGCAGTCCGCAACGCGATCGCCACCACGATCACCACGTTGCCCAAGCGGTTGCGCCAGTCACTGACCTGGGACCAAGGCGCGGAGATGGCCCATCCCCACAGCCCTTGGCAGCGCGGAACCAACGAGAACACCACGGCCTACTGCGCCAATACTTCCCCAAGGGCACCGACCTGAGTAGACACAGCGTCGACGACCTGACCGCTGTCGCTCACGCGCCCCCGCAAGACGCTCGGATGGCGAACGCCGCGGAAGCCCTCAACGATCACCTACTATCACTTCAACAAGGCAGTGTTGCGACGACCCCTTGAACCCGGGCAGTATACTTCCGTCGCGTTCGCGGATTTCTGCGCAGCCCACCAGATTCACCGGTCCATGGGTGCCACTGGAGTCTGTTGGGATAACGCTTTGGCTGAGTCCTTCTTTGGGGCCTTGAAAAACGAACTGGTACATCGGGACACGTTCCCCACCCGACGCCACGCTAGATTCGCTATTGCCGAATATATCGAAATCTTTTTCAATCGGCAAAGACTTCACAGTGCGCTGGCCTACCGCACCCCAGCAGAGGTCGAAGCCTACTACTACAACAACGTCACAGCAGCATAAGAACGGGACACATCTGTCCGAAAATCCCATACTCCTCACGGCACTCCCACAACGGCTCCGGCCGATCCGCCGAAGTAGCTCTTGACGGGGACATAGCAGCGTCATAGGGGCATCAGTGCCCTTCAGGATCCTGACTGAACATGGTGGAGATCTTCTTCCCGTCACGCCATCCACCGGGGCCGCCACCCCGGGGCCTTCGGCGACGACTGGAGCGACCGCCACACCCTCATAAACAACCAGAGAATACCGTACGAGTGGCACCGGGATATTTTCGGCTGGGCTCGCTTACTCTATTCCATTGTTAGCGCGGCGCCCGCAGGCAGTGTCGACTCGAACTGCCGCAGCGCGGCTCGCAGCCGATCGGCGTCCTCCCGCGACGTCGCAAAGAAGGTAACCTCGGGCACGGCGGCGGTGATTCTGGGCATGGTGAAGGACATGCGGGCCACCTTCTCCCACTCACTTGGCACGTCAGGGAACCAATCGGGGTCGGTATAAATGATCGCCGCCTTGACGCCGCGTTCAACAGCTAGGCGATGCATCCAATCAGGACCATTGTCCAACGCTCGTGCTTTCCGCGCGTCTTGGCTAGCGAGGCCCCATAGGTCGAGTACGTAGTCACCGTCGCGGTACGCGACGAGCCCGACGTCGTTGACCGCTATCGGCTCAGACCAGTGCTCGTCCGCGAAGCGGGCCATCTGGGCTTGCTGTAGGTAGATATTGCGGGCGGCGAGCGGAGTGGTTGCAGCGACCTCGATATACCCAACGGTCATCGCCACAAGCACCACTGTCGTAGCAACCAGCCGGCGGGGCGCGTCTTGATGCCGCCAACTGGCGGCGATCGCCTTCTGCGCGAAGTGCACCGCGACGGGCAACACTGCGGCATACGCGTACAGCTCATAGCGGCCAAACCAGCCGAACTGGCCGGCGATTGCGTGGGCTCCGAGGACGGCGAGAACGTAGCCGTGCAACGGGGTGACGCCCTTTCGCCCCTGTACGAGCAGGTGGACCAGCGCGCCCACCACGAGCAGCGCGAAGACAGGCGTTCGGGCCGCTACCCGAAGAGACTCGACCACGGTACGGATCATCCCCGTGCCGCCTCCATTGACGACGTCGGACTTGACGAGCACCGAGCTCGGCAGCGGATCCAACCCGTTCCGGACCGCGATTACCGAGAACGCGGCAAGAGGCAGCGCAAAAGCGATCGTGCACAGTATCGCTGGGCGACGATGTCCATACCACACGAGAACGAAGACCGCTGCGCCGGCCACGGCCAGACCTTCGTAGCGAAGCAGCGGATTGAACACGATCCCGGCGTAAAGCCACCACGGCGGAGGCCGATGGTTGGCGCATTCGACGAGGCCGACGCCCACAGCGAGGGCCGCGGCCACGTGTGCGGCGTGCTCCATGCCGGTGAAGGCGACGCCGATCCAGTTGAGGCAGATCATGACCGTGAGAATGATCAGAACGGATAGCCACCTCGGACTCGGTCCCACAGCCCGCCGAAGTAGCCCGAGCAGCAGCCACGCGGTCGCCAGAGATGCGAGCAGCGCAAGCACGAGAGGTGTCGCCACATGTAGGGGTGTCCCTGCCGTCACCGACAGCACGAACGGCCAGAGCAGCGATGACGACGGGGTGGACGCCTCTCCCGGATTAAGGCCGTAGCCAAGGGCATGGATCTGCTCCGAAACCGCCAAGTGAATATAGGCATCGTCCAGCGAGAAGAAGAACTGGCCACCGTTCAGAGCAAGAATTGATGCCACTTCCCCTGCGTACAGCACGAGGACGCCGAGCATGACGAGACTGGCATCCGAGAGCGGGAGGATCGCGCGCGAGCGGAAAGCCCGTGCTAGGCGAGGGTGCGAGGCGCCCGATTCCCCTATGTCATGCGGCACGACGGCCCTGTCGCCGGGCGTTGACTGGAACCGAACGTCCGGCGGGAGCTCGACGGCACCATCAGCGACATCATCGGGCATACGTCGTCCTTACAGGCGGGCGCTGGGAAGAGGCTCACAGGGGCGAGCAGAAACCTCTTTGCACTGGTGTTCGCAGGCGGCCCCGAGCGTCATCGAGCCTTCGGTGCCATGACGTTTTGGTCGCGTGACAGCCTCCGTTATTCACATATAGATGGTGGGCACGAGCGTGGCGACCCAAGCCACCGCCAACAACTGTAGGATCCGGTCGCTCAAGGCGATCTCTTCAGGCTCCCCGCCGTTGCCCTGGTCCACGTCTACTGCGTAGCGCAGAACGGCCATCATGAATGGCGCCATCGAGATCACCGACCAGATGGAATGATGACGCGTCGCCGAGCCCTCAAATGCCCACAACCCGTAGGTCAAGATCAGCACCGTGGCTGACATACCCCATACAAACCGTAGGTAGGAAGCCGAGTACTGATCCAGCGACTTGCGGATCTCCACGCCGATCCGGTCCCGTAAAACGATCTCGGCATATCGCTTACCCGCCACCATGAAGAGAGATCCAAACGCCGCGGTCAGTAGGAACCACGGCGAGAGCGCGACCGCCGCAGCAGTAGCGCCGGCGACTGCCCGCAGGAGAAATCCTGATGCGACAATGCATATATCGATAACAGGTTCGTGCTTAAGTCGCACGCAGTATGCCAGCTGCACCGCCGCGTACACCCCGATGACAATGACCAAGTTGGCGGTGGCCAGGGC
>JALZCN010000016.1 GCA_030863045.1 Actinomycetota bacterium
CCATCACCCAGGGTTGCGCGCAGCACGCCGGTCTTGACTTTCTGTACTGCCTTGGCTACACGGCGTCATGAAATCTCAACCGCATGGGCTACCGGGTCCAGCCGAATGGTGTCTTCACCAATCGTTGCCTGGTCCATAGCGTGGTGCGGCCGTCGGGGAGTGATGGGGATCAGTTACTGAACGAGAGGACCCAATCTGTGCTGCCCCGAAGCCGTTCACGCTCGCTTGCTGCTGCCGCTCTGGGTGTGCTGCTCAGCCTAGGCATCGCATTACCTGCTTCTGCGGCGCCGGAAGCCCCCGATTCCCTTGATGCCGCGCAGCAGTTGGTCAAGGAAGTCGCCGCAGGCGCCATCGTTTCCACGCTGGGAGATACCCTGGGCAGTTCATTCGCTGGGGCGTGGCTCGATCCCGTCACCAGCGACCTTGTCGTCGCTATCACCGACCCGGCGGCCGTCGAGCAAGTGCGTGCGGCCGGAGCCGAGCCGCGGCTGGTAGCCCGGAACCTGCAGGCGCTCCAAAGCGTGATGAGCCTTTTGGACTCCCGGTCGGCCGCGGTTCCGGACTCGGTGACCGGCTGGTATGTCGACCCGGCCAGCAACTCCGTGGTGGTTTCGGCCACTGACCCCGCGGCCGCCAAGGCCTTCACGTCCGGTCAGGACGCGGTGCGCATCGAACGGGTCGACGCCCGCCCGGTGCCACTGGCCGGCTTGCGTGGTGGCGACACGATGACATCCAACTCGGGGCAGCGCTGCTCGGTCGGTTTCAACGCCATCTCGGGCGGCATTCGCTACATCATCACCGCCGGGCACTGCACCAAGCAGGGCGGCACCTGGACAGGGCCGGATGGCCGCCCTATCGGCCCGGCCGCCGAATCCTCGTTTCCCGGTGATGACTTCGGCCTGGTCGAAGTCACGTCGTCGGCTTGGGAGCAGACCGATGACGTCGGCACCGGCAGCGGTAACCTCACCGTGACCGGTGACTCGCCGGCCCCGGTAGGGTCCAAGGTCTGCATGTCCGGGTCCACCAGCGGCTTCCACTGCGGCCAGGTGAAGGCCGTCGGTGAAACCGTGAACTACGGCAACGGTGACGTCGTCCGCGGGCTCACCAGGACCAGCGTCTGTGCCGAGCCGGGCGATTCCGGTGGCCCCTTCCTGACCGGCACCGAGGCGCAGGGGATGCTGTCTGGCGGGACCGGCGGTTGCCTGCTCGGCGGGCAGTCCTACTTCCAGCCGGTCCAGGAGGTGCTGACCACCTACGGGCTGACCCTCATCACGGGCAGAGCGGCTGCGGACAACAGCCGCTCGTGAATCACGATCGCGGCGCCCGCAGGCGCCGCGCAAAGCCTGCGGCGACCGCCTGAGGATCCGTGGCCCGGGTGATCGCCCGAACTACCACCACGCGGTCCGCACCAGCAGACAGCACCGCCTCCAGCCGTTGCATGTTCTCGATACCGCCAATGGCAAACCACGGCCGGGCTGCTCCGGTGTTGGCTCTGGTGTGGGTTATCAGAGCTAGCCCGGTGGCCCGGCGGCCCGGTTTGGTCGGGGTTGACCAGCACGGACCGACGCAGAAGTAGTCCACCCCGCCCTCGCCCGCGGCGTCGGCGACCTGCTCCGGATCGTGCGTGGATCGGCCGATCACCACCTGGTCGCCTACCACCCGGCGGGCCCAGCGGACTGGCAGGTCGTCCTGGCCCAGGTGCAGCACCTGCGCGCCGGAGGCCAGCGCGACGTCGGCTCGATCGTTCACCGCCAGCAGCGCCCCGTGCCGCTGGCACGCTTCGGAGAGCACCTCCAGGGCTAGCAGCTCGCTGCGCGCCTCCAGCGCCTTGTCCCTCAGCTGGATGATGTCCACGCCGCCGGCCAGGGCCGCGTCAGCGAAGTCGGCCAAGTCGCCGCGGTCGGTCCGGGCGTCGGTGCACAGGTAGAGGCGCGCGTCGGCCAGCCGCGCCCGGATCTGCGCCCCATCCATCTGGGCCCCATCCATCTGAGCCCCATCCATCTGGACTCCGTCCATGTCCGGACCGTATCGAGGTAGGGTGGGAACTGGTCCGCACGGGAGCCTGGGGCCACACCGGGCTGAGAGGGGGTCATGGCGACCCCGACCGTCGAACCTGATCCGGGTCATGCCGGCGCAGGGAGCGTGATGAGCTGTGGCTTATTCCAGCACCGTGGCCGTGGTTGGTGGCGGCGTCATCGGGCTGAGCTGCGCCTGGCGGGCCGCGTCCGCAGGGTTCACGGTGACTGTGCACGACCCGATGCCGGGGTCAGGTGCGTCGCGAGTGGCCGGTGGGATGCTCGCCCCGCTCACCGAGGTGGTGCCCGGTGAGCCGGAGGTGCTTGCCCTAGGAGCAGCCTCGCTGTGCCGCTGGCCGGACTTCGCCGCCGAACTCGCCACTGCCGGTTCGGATCCCGGATTGCGGACCCGAGGCACTCTCGTGGTTGCGCTGGACCCCGGCGATCGCGCCGAGCTGGTCCGGATCGCCGAGCGGCTGTCTGGGGTGGGCCGAGCTGTGGACATGATCTCCGGTCGGGAGGTACGCCGCGTCGAGCCGTCGCTGGGCCCGCAGGTGTGCCGGGCGCTGTCGGTCCCGCGGGACCTGTCAGTGGACAATCGGGCGCTGTTGGCCGCATTGCTGGTGGCCTGCCGCAACGCAGGGGTGAAATTTCAGGCCCAGCGCTGCTTGAAGTTGCCGGCGGCTGACGTGGTGGTGCTGGCCGCCGGAGCACACAGCGCCGCTCTGCACCCCGCATTGGTGCGTGCTATCCGCCCGGTGAAGGGCGAGATCCTGCGGCTGCGGTCCCGGCCGGGCACGCTGCCGCCGCCATCGCGCACCGTCCGCGCGATCGTCGGTGGTCGGCACAGCTACCTGGTGCCCCGCAATGGTGGCGGGCTGGTGCTGGGAGCCACTCAGCGCGAGGTCGGGTTCGACACCGATGTCACAGCTGGTGGGGTGCGCGAGCTACTCGCCGACGCCGAACGCGTATTGCCCACCATCGCGGAATACGCGCTGGAGGAGACTGCGGCTGGGTTACGCCCGGGCAGCCCGGACAACCTCCCGGTGGTCGGGGAGCTGGAGCCTGGTGTGCTCGCCGCGACCGGCCACCATCGCCATGGGATCCTGCTGGCACCCCTCACCGCCGATGCGGTAGTCGCGCTGCTGCGCGGTGAGGCCGTTC
>JALZCN010000035.1 GCA_030863045.1 Actinomycetota bacterium
GTGGAACACCCCCCGTTTCCGTTCGCAGGGGTCGGCGAGCGCTCGCTGGGGTGTCAACGGCTTGTCACCCGGGTACCCGCATGGCGACAAGCCATCGTTCACGGGAGGTGAGCAGCACGGTGCCAGCCAAGGATGAGATGCCCAGCACGTTGCAGCGTTCCCCGGACAAGGCGCAGCGGACGTGGTCGAAAGCGCACGACTCCGCCGTCGAGACATACGGTGAAGGCGAACGAGCGCACCGCACCGCCTTCGCGGCGCTGAAACACACCCACCAGAAGGTCGGCGACCATTGGGAACCGAAAGACAGCAAGGGTCCCTCAGACGAACGCGCAGCGGGTGGCGTGGACCCCAAGACCGGGCGCGGGCCCAGCGGCAAGACCGCTGGCGGCGTCGACGCGAACGCGAGCAAGCAGCAGCTGCTCGAACAGGCGAAGAAGCTTGGGGTGCACGGGCGCTCGTCGATGAATAAGGACGAACTGGTGGACGCGCTGCGCAAGGCCAACGACCGGGAGACTCGCAAGGCCCGCGAGCGCAATAAGAGCTGACCACTGCACTTCCAGCGCACGTCGCGCCGCGCTGTTCGCGCTCACGTGGCTGTTGCCGATTGCCGCCGTGCCGGCCCGGGCAGCGCAGTTGCTTCGGCCAGATCGAGCGCGGTCATGACCGGGCGCGTCGTCCCGACAGACCGTCAACGACCAGGGATGCGCCGATGCCGGCCAGCCAGACATCCTTGGCCAGCGGGATGCCCTGCTCCGTCGGTCGCAGACCTCCCTCCTCCCGCAGGCCCGGCGTGCGGAGATAAAGCCCGAGCAGGCCTCCCGAAAACGCGGTCAAAGCTGCTCCGGCGATGATGGAGGGCACGAAAGGCACTAGCACCGTGGCTCCGATGACGATCTCGCTTGCAGACAGTGCCTTGACGAACAACTTCGGGTCGACCTTGGCCAGGAACGGATAAGCGCCCGCGGCGAACCCCTCCAACTGCTTGGCGGTCACCTCGTCGGCGTTCCACTTCGACAGACCCGAGTTGAGGACGTAGCTCCCGGCGGCCAGCCGTAGCGGCAGTTGCCGGGCCTTCTTGCGCAGGTCCATCAGTTGCCTCCAGATCGGGAGTCCGAGGGGATGCGGGCGATCGCGTCGTCCAGCCAGCGTCGAAGTGCGTCCACCGGCGCAGCGCCAGGCTGGTGGGCGATCACTTTACCCCGGTACAGCACCATCAGAGTGGGGACCGCCTGCACGGAGAACCGCTGCGCCAGCTTCGGCGCGCGGTCGACGTCGACCTTGACCAGCTTGAGCTGGCCAGCCTTCTCTTTGGCGAGCTGCTCCAGCGTGGGGCTGACCATCCGGCACGGCCCGCACCAAGTCGCCCACAGATCCACCAGCACCGGGACCGTGGCCTGCTCGGCGATCTCGGCGAAGTTCTCATCACCGGCGTCGACGATCCATGGCAGGAACGTCTTGCATTTCCCGCACCGTGGCTTACCCTGCGCGGACACGGGTACCCGGTTCATCCGCCCGCAGTTCTCACACGTGTAGAACCGGTTCATGTCCATGGCTGTTACTCCTCACACCGGGCCGTGGACGGCGGCAAACGGACGGCGTTACCGGGTGGAGGTGTGCCGGTGGCGCGCAGCGCGGCTTCCAGCACCTCGATGCGGTCCAACAAGTCCATGACCAGCCCGAGCGCGGCGTAATTGAGAGACAGGCCGGCTCGCAAACGCTGAATCCGAGCCGCCACCCGCAGCTGTGACGTGGCGAACCACAATTGGCCGGTGACGTCCCGGGTCGGTTCCAACAGACCCAACGCCACCAACCGGTGGACCAGATCGGGATGCATTCCGGCCCGAGCGGCGAAACCCTCGAGAGTCAGCCGGGACACCCGAGCCAGCGAGTAAGAGGTCATCTGTTCCTCCTCGGGTCGAAGGTCGAATCCCGGCCCAGGGACTCGAACAGCTCCCGCTCCCGCGGCGTCACCTGTCGCGGCACCATGATCTTCACTTCGGCGTACAGATCACCCGGTGTTCCGCGCGGGTTGGGCAAGCCTTCTCCCCGCAATCGCAACCGGCGACCCGTCGATGACCCAGCCGGCACGCGGACCTTGGCCTCTCCACCCGGGGTGGACACCGGGACGCTGGCCCCCAGCGCCGCCTCCCACGGTGCCAACGGCAAATCCACCGAGATATCGCGCCCGTCGACCCGGTAGCGCGGGTGTGGCGCGATCCGCACCACCAGATACAAATCTCCGGTCGGGCCGCCACCTGAGCCCTGCCCACCCCGGCCAGCCAGGCGGATGCGCTGCCCGTCGGTGACTCCGGGGGGAATGACCACTTCGAAACTGGTGGACTCGCCTGCCCCGGACAGGGTGATGCGACGGGTGCCGCCGCGGTAAGCATCCTCGACCGACAGCTCGAGCTCGGCCTCCTGATCAGCTCCTGAAATCGGCCCGGACGCGCCACGCGAACCGAAAAAATCGCTGAACAAGTCGTCGATGTTGATGCCGCCGGCGCCAAATCTCCCGCCGCGGTCGGAGTCCACCCACACCCGGCCACCACCGAACGGCGAACCCCCCGGTGAGCCCCGTCCCCCGGCTCGGGCGGCGTCGGCGTAAGACTCGTAGCCCTCCGGGACCTGGCGGAAGTCAGCTCCGAACCGATCGTAACGCTTCCGGGTGTCGGGGTCCGACAAGACGCTGTACGCCTCGCTAACCTCCTTGAAGCGCTCCTCGGCCCCGGGGTCGCGGTTCACGTCGGGGTGGTACTGCCGGGCGAGTTTGCGGTAGGCGCGCTGTATTTCCTCGGTGCTCGCGGTGCGGGAGACGCCGAGCGCGTCGTAGTAGTCGCGCGCCATCGGCCGTCAGCTCCGGCGGCCTGCGACGGTTACCGCACCCGGCCGTAACTGGCGCTCCGCGGCGCCGTAGCCGGGACGCAGCACCTGGATCACCGTGCCCGGCTCAACGTCGGAGTCGTCCACCACGTTGACGACCTCATGCCGTATCGGATCGAATGGCATCCCCACCTCGTCGAAGCGCGAGAACCCGAGACTCTCCAGCACATCCAGGGCCTGGTTCCGCACTGCCCGGACCCGCACCTTCGGTGATTCTGCTTCCATCCTGCTGGCCTTAAGCCGTGTCCTGTCGATCTATCGGTTCTCGATCAGCCCCACTGTTGCCGCACTGAGAGTGCCCAAGAACTGCCACCGCACAACAT
>JALZCN010000036.1 GCA_030863045.1 Actinomycetota bacterium
GTCGGGTACGGTGCGGGAAAACCGCGGTGCGGGAGCGGCCTGTGGCACCCCGCCGATCTCGATGACGGTGCCGCGAGCCGCAATATGCGGGTGCGCGGGCACCTCGGCGAACGACAGTACCGGCGCCACGCAGGCGTCGGTACCTTCGAACACGGCCATCCACTCGTCGCGGTTGCGACTGGCGAACGCGTCGGTGAACCGTTGGCGCAACACCGGCCACCCCGCATGGTCCAGCTGTTCGGGCAGCTCTTGGCTGGCGAGCCCAAGGCCGTCCAACAGCGCTGCATAGAATTGCGGTTCCAGCGCTCCGACCGCGACGTAACGGCCGTCGGCGCAGGCATAGGTGTCATAGAAGGGGGCGCCCGAGTCGAGCAGGTTTGCGCCCCGTTTGTCAGTCCACAACCCCTGCGCTCGCAACGACCAGAACAGCTGGGCCAGTACGCTGACCCCGTCCACCATGGCTGCGTCGATAACCTGACCGGCGCCAGATCGCTCCCGTTCCCACAGCGCGGCCAGCACACCCAGCACCAAGAACATGGAGCCACCGCCGAAATCCGCGACCAGGTTCAGCGGCGGCACCGGTTTACCTTCCGCGTTTCCTACCGCGTGCAGGACGCCTGCCAGTGCGATGTAGTTGATGTCATGCCCGACGTGGTCGGCCAGCGGGCCGTGCTGGCCCCATCCCGTCATCCGGGCGTACACCAGCCGAGGGTTGCGGGCATGGCACTCGGCCGGACCGACACCCAATCGCTCGGCGACACCCGGACGCAAGCCTTCGACCAGCACGTCGGCCCGCTCCACCAGCCGCAACGCGGTTTCCCGACCGAAAGGAGCCTTGAAATCAAGCACTACCGAGCGCCGGCTGCGAAAAAGCTGGTTTTGCGCGCCCCGGGCAAGCTGCGGGCCACCTGAGGGTCGTTCCACCCGAACCACGTCGGCACCCAGATCAGCCAGCAGCATCGCCGCATGAGGCACCGGACCGATTCCTGCCAGCTCGATCACCCGAAGACCGGCCAGGGGTCCAGGCATCGCTCACCTCCTCGCGAACCGCCGCCAGGCGCCCTGAGGGGGTCATTTTGACCTCGGTGAATGCCCCCGGTATTCTAATGGCGGTGCCCGACTCCAGTCGGGCCACTCCGTGTGCCTGTTGACAGTGCACCACAGGCGATGCGGGTCTAGAGGACGCCAGTGAAATCCTCCAGGCTCCATCTCCGGGTCAGCGTAGGTGTCGCTCAGCTCCAGCCGGGACCGATCATCTCAGTCGGCTGGGCCAGCAGCGACACGCCCGACCTCGGGATACGGAGTGACCGGGCGCGTAGCATGCACTGGCGGCCGGGCAGCAACAGATGACAGAGCGCCACCTGGAGAACGAAGAAAGCTGGTCCATGCCTACTATCCAGCAGCTGGTCCGCAAGGGCCGCGAGGACAAGGTCGCGAAGACCAAGACTGCGGCGCTGAAGGGGTCTCCGCAGCGACGCGGCGTGTGCACCCGGGTGTACACGACGACCCCGAAGAAGCCGAACTCGGCGCTGCGCAAGGTGGCCCGCGTCCGGCTCACCAGCCAGGTCGAGGTGACGGCTTACATTCCGGGTGAGGGCCATAACCTCCAGGAACACTCCATGGTCTTGGTGCGCGGCGGCCGAGTGAAGGATCTTCCCGGGGTTCGTTACAAGATCATCCGCGGCTCGCTGGACACGCAAGGCGTGAAGGGTCGTAAGCAAGCCCGCAGCCGCTACGGTGCGAAGAAGGAGAAGGGCTGATGCCTCGCAAGGGTCCCGCCCCGAAGCGACCGCTGCACTCCGACCCGGTCTACGGATCGCCTGTAGTCACCCAGCTGGTGAACAAGGTCCTCGTCCGCGGCAAGCGCTCGGTGGCCGAGAAGATCGTCTACGAAGCGTTGGAAGGCTGCCGGGACAAGACCGGTACCGACCCGGTGGTCACCCTCAAACGCGCGCTGGACAACGTCAAGCCCGCCATCGAGGTGAAGAGCCGCCGCGTCGGTGGCGCTACTTATCAGGTTCCGGTCGAGGTGCGTCCAGTGCGCTCGACCACGCTAGCGCTTCGTTGGCTCATCACATTTTCCCGGCAACGGCGGGAGAAGACCATGGTGGAGCGCTTGATGAACGAGCTGCTCGACGCCAGCAACGGCCTCGGGGCGAGCGTGAAGCGCCGCGAGGATACCCACAAGATGGCTGAGTCGAACAAGGCTTTCGCGCACTACCGCTGGTGACGAACTACTTTCAAGACATTAGGGAATGAGTCTCGTGGCACGTGAAGTGCTGACCGACCTCGCCAGGGTCCGCAACATCGGGATCATGGCACATATCGACGCCGGAAAGACCACCACCACCGAGCGGGTCCTGTTCTACACCGGGATTAACTACAAGATCGGTGAGGTCCACGACGGCGCCGCCACGATGGACTGGATGGAGGAGGAGCAGAAGCGCGGCATCACCATCACCTCCGCCGCGACCACGACCTTCTGGAACAACCACCAGATCAACATCATCGACACCCCGGGCCACGTCGATTTCACCGTCGAGGTGGAGCGGTCGCTTCGGGTACTCGATGGCGCCGTCGCCGTCTTCGACGGCAAGGAGGGCGTGGAGCCCCAATCCGAGACGGTGTGGCGGCAAGCCGACAAGTACGACGTCCCGCGCATCTGCTTCGTCAACAAGATGGACAAGCTGGGCGCCGACTTCTACTTCACCGTGCGCACGATCCGCGAGCGGCTCGGCGCCACCCCGCTGGTCATCCAGCTGCCCATCGGCTCCGAATCCGACTTCCAGGGCGTCGTCGACCTGGTGGAGATGCGGGCGTTGACTTGGCGCGGAGAGGTTCAGAAGGGCGAGGACTACACCGTCGAGGCGATCCCGGCAAACCTGGTCGAGACGGCAAACGAGTACCGGGAACAACTGCTCGAAGCCGTCGCTGAGGTCGACGACGAGCTCATGGAGCTCTACGTCGGCGGTCAGGAACTCACCACCGAGCAGATCAAGGCAGGCATCCGCAAGCTCACCGTGCACAGCCAGGCGTACCCGGTGCTGTGCGGCTCGGCCTTCAAGAACAAAGGCGTGCAGCCGATGCTGGACGCGGTGATCGACTACCTGCCCTCGCCGCTGGATGTACCTCCAGTGGAGGGTCAGCTGCCGGACGGCACGTCGGCCATCCGGAAGCCCTCAACCTCCGAACCGTTCTCCGCGCTGGCATTCAAGATCGCTGCGCACCCGTTCTTCGGGAAACTGACCTATGTTCGGGTCTACTCCGGGCGGATCGCCGCGGGATCGCAGGTGATCAACTCGACCAAGGAACGCAAGGAGCGCATCGGCAAGCTGTTCCAGATGCACTCCAATAAGGAGAACCCGGTCGATGAGGCCCGAGCTGGTCACATCTACGCGATGATCGGCCTGAAAGAGACGACCACCGGTGACACGCTGTGCGACCCGCAATCACCGATCATTCTGGAGTCGATGACCTTCCCGGAGCCGGTCATCCAGGTCGCCATCGAGCCCAAGACCAAAAGTGACCAGGAGAAGCTCGGAACCGCCATCCAGAAGCTGGCCGAGGAGGACCCCACCTTCCAGGTCAAGCAGGACGACGAGACCGGGCAGACGATCATCGCTGGGATGGGTGAGCTGCACCTTGAGGTGCTGGTGAACCGGATGCGCAGCGACTACAGGGTCGAGGCGAACATCGGCAAGCCGCAGGTGGCCTACCGGGAGACGATCCGCAAGACGGTGGACAAGCTGGAGTACACCCACCGCAAGCAGACGGGTGGCTCGGGTCAGTTCGCCCGGGTGCTCATCAGGCTGGAGCCGCTGCAGACCACGGATGGCGCGCTGTACGAGTTCGACAACAAGGTCACTGGCGGGCGGATCCCCAAGGAGTACATCCCGTCGGTGGACGCCGGGGCGCAGGACGCCATGCAGTATGGCGTGCTCGCGGGCTACCCGCTCGTCGGGCTGAAGGTCACCCTGCTCGACGGCGCGTACCACGAGGTGGACTCCTCCGAGATGGCGTTCAAGATCGCCGGATCGATGGCGCTCAAAGAGGCGGCGCGCAAGGCCGGGCCGGTGATCTTGGAGCCGATGATGGCGGTCGAAGTGACCACGCCCGAGGACTACATGGGCGATGTCATCGGCGACCTCAACTCGCGGCGAGGCCAGATCCAGCTGATGGAGGAGCGCAGCGGCTCACGGGTCATCAAGGCGTTGGTGCCGCTATCGGAGATGTTCGGATATGTCGGGGACCTGAGGTCACGGACCCAAGGTCGGGCGAACTACACCATGCAGTTCGACTCCTACGCCGAGGTCCCGACCAACGTCTCCAAGGAGATTATCGCCAAGGCGACGGGTGAGTGATGAAGAAAGATCAGGACGCACTCGCCCGGAGCCTTGAAATCGAGCGCAGTGGCGACGGGTGAGTGATGAAGAAGGACCAGGACGCACTCGCCCGGAGCCTTGAAATCGACGCAGTGGCAGTGACTTTGTGGGTCGAGTGAGCAGGCCCTAGCTATACCTGACAGCATGCCGCTACATCAGGACCGCCAGCGGTCCAGCGGAATACCAGAACGAGTCCAGGAGGACGAGACAGTGGCGAAGGCGAAGTTCCAGCGGACCAAGCCGCACGTCAACATCGGGACCATCGGTCATATCGACCACGGGAAGACCACGCTGACCGCGGCGATCACCAAGGTGTTGCACGAGAAGTTCCCGGACCTCAATGAGGTATCGGCGTTCGACATGATCGACAAGGCTCCCGAAGAGCGGCAGCGGGGCATCACGATCTCGATCGCCCACGTCGAGTATCAGACCGAGAAGCGGCACTATGCCCACGTCGACTGCCCCGGGCACGCCGACTACATCAAGAACATGATCACCGGTGCGGCTCAGATGGACGGTGCGATCCTGGTGGTGGCTGCCACCGACGGCCCGATGCCGCAGACCCGCGAGCACGTATTGCTGGCCCGCCAGGTCGGCGTGCCCTACATCGTCGTCGCGCTCAACAAGGCCGACATGGTCGACGACGAGGAGATCATGGAGCTGGTCGAACTCGAGGTCCGTGAGCTCCTGTCCAACCAGGACTATCCGGGCGACGACCTGCCCATCGTCCGGGTGTCGGCGCTCAAGGCGCTCGAGGGCGACGCCGAGTGGGGTGAGAAGGTCTTGGAGCTACTGGATGCCGTGGACGAAAACGTCCCGGAGCCGGTGCGTGAGATTGACAAGCCGTTCTTGATGCCTATCGAGGACGTCTTCACCATCACCGGCCGGGGCACCGTGGTCACCGGCCGGGTGGAGCGCGGCATCGTCAAGGTGAGCGAGGAGGTGGAAATCATCGGCATCAAGGACAAGTCGCTGAAGACCACCGTCACTGGCGTCGAGATGTTCCGCAAGCTGCTTGACGAGGGTCGGGCGGGCGACAACGTGGGTCTGCTGCTTCGCGGTATCAAGCGCGAGGATGTCGAGCGCGGCCAGGTCGTCATCAAGCCCGGCACCAACACCCCGCACACCCAGTTCGAGGCACAGGTGTACATCCTGTCCAAGGACGAGGGCGGACGGCACACGCCGTTCTTCAACAACTACCGCCCGCAGTTCTACTTCCGTACCACCGACGTGACCGGTGTCGTGACCTTGCCCGAGGGCACCGAGATGGTCATGCCGGGTGACAACACCGAGATGTCGGTGCAGCTCATCCAGCCGGTGGCAATGGACGAGAATCTGAAGTTCGCGATCCGCGAGGGTGGCCGGACCGTCGGCGCCGGCCGGGTGACCAAGATTATCAAGTGAACGGAGACCCGCCGGCGCGCAGCGGTGTCGGCGGGTCTTCCGGGCAGGCTCCAGGGCCTTCGGTGGCGCCCCGATTTGGACAGCGATCATGCGTCGCTTACGATGGAGGGGTTGCCCGGCAGGATCGGTTTGGCTCGGCCGCACCGATCCGCTGCGATGTGCAGGACCTTCCGCGGATGGCACGGCACAGTACCGGTTTGGGCATCGAGCGCGACACACCCGACCGCGGGGACCGGTGCGGCGGGGCGAGCCCACACCGGGTCGGGGCTGACCGGCACGAGGCCACCAGGGCCACACAGCGCCAGACGACACCAGCGCCACGAGACTGACAGGACGGCAAGCCACCATGGCGGGACAGAAAATCCGCATCCGGCTCAAAGCCTACGACCACGAGGCGATCGACGCGTCTGCGCGCAAGATCGTCGAGACCGTGACGCGCACCGGCGCTCGAGTCGTCGGACCGGTGCCGCTGCCGACCGAGAAAAACGTGTACTGCGTCATCCGCTCGCCGCACAAGTACAAAGACTCGCGGGAGCACTTCGAGATGCGCACGCACAAGCGGCTTATCGACATTCTCGACCCGACGCCCAAGACGGTGGATGCGTTGATGCGCATCGACCTGCCGGCCAGCGTCGACGTCAACATCCAGTAAGGCCGGGACAATGACAGCGACTGATTCGGAGCGTCAGGTTAAGGCCATCCTGGGCACCAAGCTCGGGATGACCCAGGTCTTCGACGAGAACAACAGGATCGTCCCGGTCACCGTCGTGGCGGCCGGGCCTTGCGTGGTGACCCGAATCCGCACCCCGGAGAAGGATGGCTATCCCGCGGTACAGCTGGCTTACGGCGCTATCGACCCGCGCAAGGTGACCAAGCCGGTGGCCGGTCACTACGCCGCGGCAGGGGTCACGCCACGCCGTCACCTGGTTGAGCTGCGTACCGCCGACGCGGGGGATTACCAGGTGGGGCAGGAGGTCACCGCCGAGGTCTTTGCCGAAGGCGCGGTGGTCGACGTGGTGGGGACCAGCAAGGGTAAGGGCACCGCCGGGGTGATGAAGCGGCATGGTTTCGGCGGCCTCGGTGCCAGCCACGGCACCCAGCGCAAGCATCGCTCGCCGGGCTCGATCGGCGGCTGCGCAACGCCGAGCCGGGTTTTCAAGGGCACCCGGATGGCCGGTCGGATGGGCAACGTCCGGGTGACCACCCAGAACCTCACCGTGCACCGGGTCGACGTGGACTCGGGGTTGCTGCTGATCAAAGGTGCGCTGCCCGGCCCCAAGGGCGGGCTGGTGCTGGTCAAGACGGCTGCGAAGGGCGGTGCGCAGCAGTGAGCCCAGAAGTGAACACTGACGTGCGAACAGTCGATATCCGGACCCCCGAAGGGGGCACAGCCGGAACTGCCGACTTGCCCGCCGAGGTCTTCGATGTACCGGCGAACCTCCCGCTGATGCATCAGGTGGTGGTCGCCCAGCTCGCCGCGGCGCGGCAGGGCACGCACAGCACCAAGACCCGAGGCGAGGTCTCAGGTGGTGGCAGTAAGCCCTACCGGCAGAAGGGCACCGGGCGGGCCCGCCAGGGTTCGATCCGGGCGCCCCAGTTCACCGGAGGTGGCGTCGTACACGGCCCCATCCCGCGGGACTACAGCCAGCGCACCCCGAAGAAGATGAAGGCGGCCGCGCTGCGCGGCGCGCTGTCGGACCGGGCCCGCGCCGGGCGGGTACACGTGCTCTCCACGCTGGTCGAGGGCGAGACGCCGTCCACCAAAACGGCTCGCACGGTGCTCAATTCATTAGCTGGCCGGGACGCCAAACTGCTGGTCGTGGTCAGCCGTACCGACGAGGCCGGCCGCCGCAGCGTTCGCAACCTTCCGGCGGTACACGTGCTGACGCCAGAGCAGCTGAACACCTACGACGTGCTGGTCAGCGACGACGTGGTCTTCACCGCGGAAGCACTGCAGGCCTTTCTGGCCCGGACCAGCACCACGGGGCAGGAGGTAGCCCGATGATCCCCGATCCCCGTGACGTGATCCTCAAGCCGGTCATCTCGGAGAAGAGCTACGGGCTGCTGGGGCACAACAAGTACACCTTTGTGGTCGCGCCGGACGCCAACAAGACCCAGATCAAGATCGCTGTGCAGCAGATCTTCGGCGTGCAGGTGGTCAGCGTCAATACCCTCAACCGGCCGGGCAAGCGCAAGCGGACGCGGTTCGGCTACGGCAAGCGCAAGGACACCAAGCGGGCGATCGTGACGCTGTCCGCGGACAGCAAGCCTATCGAGATCTTCGGCGGACCGGCCGCGTGAGCGAGGACGGATAGACATGGGCATCCGCAAATACAAGCCGACGACCTCGGGTCGCCGCGGCGCCAGCGTCTCCGACTTCGCCGAGATCACCCGGGACCACCCGGAGAAGTCGCTGGTCCGCCCATTGCACGGCAGGGGAGGGCGCAACGCCCACGGTCGGATTACCACCCGGCACCAGGGTGGCGGCCACAAGCGTGCCTACCGCTTGATCGATTTCCGGCGGACGGACAAGGACGGCGTGCCGGCAAAGGTCGCGCACATCGAGTATGACCCGAACCGCACCGCGCGGATCGCTCTGCTGCACTACGCCGACGGCGAGAAGCGCTACATCATCGCGCCGGAGAAGCTGCGCCAGGGCGACATGGTGGAAAACGGTCCCAAGGCCGACATCAAGCCGGGCAACAACCTGCCGTTGCGCAGCATCCCGGTCGGGACGGTGGTCCACGCGATCGAGCTGCGTCCCGGCGGTGGGGCGAAGATCGCGCGCTCGGCCGGTGCACGGGTCCAGCTAGTGGCCAAGGACGGCCCCTATGGCCAGCTGCGGATGCCCTCAGGTGAGATCCGCAACGTCGACGTCCGATGCCGCGCCACGGTCGGCGAGGTCGGCAACTCCGAGCAGGGCAACATCAATTGGGGTAAGGCCGGCCGGATGCGGTGGAAGGGCAAGCGCCCCACGGTTCGTGGTGTGGTGATGAACCCGGTCGATCACCCACACGGCGGTGGCGAGGGCAAGACCTCCGGTGGGCGTCACCCGGTGAACCCGGCCGGCAAGCCAGAAGGTCGAACGCGGCGCCACAAGGCCAGCGACAAGCTGATCGTGCGCCGCCGGCGCACCGGCAAGAAGCGCTGAGCAGGTAGGGAGGAACAATGCCACGCAGCCTGAAAAAGGGCCCGTTTGTCGACGACCATCTGCTCAAGAAGGTGGACGCGCACAACGAGGCCGGCACCAAGCAGGTCATCAGGACCTGGTCGCGCCGCTCCACCGTCATTCCCGACATGATCGGCCACACCATCGCGGTGCACGACGGGCGTAAGCATGTCCCGGTGTTCGTCACCGAGTCGATGGTCGGGCACAAGCTTGGCGAGTTTGCCCCCACTCGCACGTTCCGGGGACACGTGAAGGACGACAGGCGGGCCCGGCGCCGCTGAAGCAGACATGAACACCGACGGTTTAGCCGTCAATCGGACGCAGGCCAAGAC
>JALZCN010000626.1 GCA_030863045.1 Actinomycetota bacterium
CATGAACCGCGAGTACCCGGGCGCCCGCGCCACAAAACGCGATCACTCAGGGCTGGACATGCGCTCCTGCAAGAAGGTCAGCGTCTGGCGGAGCACCCTCGAGACGTGCATCTGCGAGATGCCGACCTGCTCGGCGATCTGGGTCTGCGTCAGTTGGCGGAAGAATCGCAGGGCGAGGATCGTGCGTTCCCGGGGCGGGAGTTCAGCCAGCAGTGGGCGCAGCGCCTCGCGGTCGTCGATGAGGCCCATATCGGCATCCAGACCCCCGATGAACTCACCGAGGGTCGCTTTGCCATCCCCGGAACCGAGCATCTCATCCAGCGATGAGCTCCGGTACGCCTCGCCGGCCTGGAGCCCTTCGATGACCTCCGACACCGGTATGCCCAGCCGCTCTGCGATCTCGCTGGGCCGGGGCGCTCGACCCAGCTGTTGGGACAGCTCCGCCAGCGTGCCCCTGATCGTGATGTGCAGGTCCTTCAGTCGCCGTGGCACCCGGGTCGACCAGCCGTGGTCGCGGAAGTACCGGCGAACCTCTCCGGTGATCGTAGGCACCGCGAACGAGAAGAAATCCGAGCCACGGTCCGGTTCGAACCGGTCCACGGCATTGATCAGCCCCAGGGTCGCAACCTGGACCAGGTCGTCCAGCGGCTCGCCACGACCGGCGAACCGGCGCGCGATGTGTTCGGCTACCGGGAGATAGCCGCTGATCAACTGTTCGCGCAACCGCCGCCGCTCCGGGTCATGAGGCGCAAGCTCGGCATAGCGCTGTTGCAGTGGAACCAGATGCGCATACTCGTCGTGTTCGGTTCCGACCGACGACACGGACGGGGTCACGACTGCTGCGCCGTCGCGCCGTCTTTGACCAAGGTGACGCATACCCTGCCGCGCTGGCCAGGCTCGGCGGGCGGCAGCGAGATGGCGCTGACCTCATCTGTCAGACAATCCAGGACGCGCCAGCTGAACGAACCAGTGGGCAGCGCATCCGCCGCGTCGTCGACGTCGACCTGGGCAGTCACCTCGATACGCTCGGACCGGACGGTGAATCGGCAGCTCAGAGCTGCGCTGTGGGCGGCGATCCGAACCAGCATGGCGCAGGCGTCATCCACGGCCATCCGCAGGTCGTCGATCGAGTCGAGGTCGAAGTCGGCGCGGGCGGCGAGGTCGGCGGCGACCATGCGAATGGTGGGGATCACGGCAGTGCTGGCTGGAGTACGAAGCTCGACGAACAACACCGACTCCTCGCTGGAGGGATCCGGCGGCAGGACGCCGTCGTCGGGAATCAGAAAGTCTCTGTCCACATACGTCACTGTGGTCTTGCCTCATCATTGGTGACGGCGGTCGATGCGACGCACCCGGCTCCAGCGGCCATCGTCATCTCCTTAATACGGTAAGCAAATCTGGGGCAGGCCACCGTCTACAGCGACTGCTTCAGCGCATCCGGCACCGTGTCGGCGAAGATGAATTGCTCGCGCAGTTCGGTCGCCTCCAGGGCCCGGTTGGCGATCCGGGAGTGGCACACCAGCCGCAGGGCGCGGTCTTCGCGGCTGGCGAGCTCGTTCGCTTCGAACAACGCGGAGAGCCCGGCAGATCCCAGGAACTCCACCCCGTCGAGGTCCACCACCACGACCCGAGCGGCCGACAGCTGGGTGTTCAGAAAGCTGGCGAGCTTCGGCGCGGTCAGCGTGTCGATCTCCCCTGTCACGGTGACCACGCGGGCGTCGGGGCCATGCTCGGCCACCTGGAGGCCGATGATGTCGGTGGGGAAGTCGCTGTCCACGCTTCTCACCATATAGGCCGGGTCTCAGCGGGCCTAATACCGGCCGGATACCCGATCGGTGCGCTCGGTTACACGTCGCGTTGGATGGCGCGTATCGCGAGCACGGCAAGGTCGTCGCCGTCGTTACGCCCCAACCAGCCGGTGACCGTGCTCTTGACAGAGTTCGCCACCGCCTGCGCGGTCATCCCGGCGCACTCGCGCAGGCAGGCGGCCAACCGGACCGGCCCGAATTGCTCTTCGTTGTCTCCGGTGCGGCGGCCGGCCTCGGTGACGCCGTCGCTGTAAAGCACGCAGGCCTCGCCTGGTTCCAACGTGATCGTGGTTCGGCCGAAACGTGCATCGGGCAGGATGCCGACCACCGTTCCGGGTATCCCGATCTCCTCGACGACGGCGCCGCCGCGTAGCACCATCGGCGCGGGATGGCCGCCGGTGGCCAGCGTTAGCCGGCATCCTTTGCCGGCGGGCCGCAACGTGCCGACCACGAGTGTGGTGAACACCGTCCGCCTACCGGCCAGCAGCGCTCGGTTGAGCAGGTAAAGCAACCGGGCCGGGTCCTGCTCGGTGACCATCAGGGCGGCCAACGAG
>JALZCN010000058.1 GCA_030863045.1 Actinomycetota bacterium
GATGTGAAGCAGCTGGTACCCACCCGCGACGCCGTGAGACGGGTGGCGTCTGGCCTCACCCGCTATGTGAAGGCGGTTGACCGCCTCCTGTGAGGAGCGAATACCATGCCGGTAGCTGCTGTAGTCACGATCATCTGCGCTGTGCTCATCGTGCTGGTGCTCGCGGCCTACCTGATCAGTATCGCGGGCGTTCTCCGGCGCATCGACGCCAAGCTCCGCGAAGTCAACGACGGTCTTCCCTTGATCACCGAGAGAACCGAGCCGGTCGGATCGATCGTTGGGGACATCAACAATGACCTTGCCGGAGCGGACAAGGCCTTGCAGGCCGTGCTCGCCAGATCCAAATAGCGAGGGCTTGCGTTTCCTTTGCGGCGCCCGCACTGCCGAGAGTCGCGTCCACGCGCGCGACTCTCGGTGAGCTGGCGCCGATGTGATTTCCTCGGCTCTGCGAACGCACCTCTCGATCGGAGTGGAACCCGGCGAGGTCAGCTCGGCCCATAGCGTGCCGGCAGTGCAGCGCGCACCCCGGGAATTGGTGATCGTGACGGTCGAGTCTGGCAGATTTGACGAGTGACCGATCAGCTGAGCACGGCCAGCCCGACCCGGCAGACTGCTACGCGATCTGGACCTGGCGCCACCGGCCGAGCTGGATGAGGTGTGCTGCGCTTGGCTGCGCCACCACCTCGGGGCCCGGTCGTGCGTGCTGCTGCTGGCCGATTACGGCGAGACCAGGTGGAGGCAGTTCCCAACGGCAGCGCGGACGGCGGAGCCGGTATGAGACGGCATGGCATCGCCGACAGCCCGGCCGGGCTGGCCTACCGGCAACAAAGAACGGTGCGCGGCCTACCGGTTACATCCAGTCGAGCTGCGCCGGGACGACCGCCTGCTGCTGCTCACCGACGGGATATTCGAGGCCCACCACGTGGGCCGTCCCTTCTTCGGGCTCGACCGTGTGGCCCGCATGCTCACGACGCACTCGCACCTGCCACCCGTCAAATTCATCCGTCACCTCACGCAGGCGGTCATCAAGTTCCGGTCTGGCAAGCTCGCTGACGACGTCACCGCCGTGTGCCTGGACTGCATCCCAGCACCCGACGCACGCCCGACCCGGCTGACGTCCCGTGACCTTGCTCCGATGCCTATGCTTATTCGTAAATAACACCGATATAGCTGCGGCTTTCCAGACCTTGCTCACGTCGTCACCGCAATGGGCGGTGTGGGCAGGACCGGTGTTGGGCATACCGAACAAGGGTGGTGTCTCGTGGGTTTGATCGTCGCATTGTTGGTGCTCTGGTTGGTGTTGACGGTGCTCGGCTTCCTGATCAAGTCGCTGTTCTGGTTGGCGATCGTCGGCCTGCTTCTGTTCGCCGCCACCAGCATCTGGGGTGCCGTCCGTGGCCGCAGGGCGCGCGGCGCTCTACGCTGAACCACGTCCCGGCGTCGACCCCGCGAGTCTGCGGTGTGGCGCTGCGGGTGTCATTTGTGCGTACCGTCCGCAGGTGACTTCCTGTCGTTCGGTGGGACATACTTAGGTTGACAGAGCCGCGCTTCCCCCGCGCTCGACCCGGAGAGTCGACCAGGGAGCGAGGCGTGACGCTCGGATGGATCGGCGCTCATGGCGGGGAGGGCATCACCGGTGGCCGGGTGGTCCGCGCCCGGGCGGTGTGGATCGACCTCGACGTGGCGTTCCCGTTGCCGGCCGATCACCGCCGGCGGGTCATCGCCGACGGTCTCGAACTCACCGGCCGAGTTCCCGGCATGCTGAAGCGCTGGGTCCGTGGCTCACGGGGCGAGTGGTACGGCGTGGTATGGGCTCCCATCAGTGACGGCGCCGGGGACGTCCGATTGACCCTCGACGACCAGCTCGTCCCGGCGGCCGCGCTCAGTCCACGGCCAGCGTCGTAGCCCCGAAACGTCCAGACTGACTTTTCCACTTTCAGCCGTTACGGCGAGCGAGCGGTACGCTCGAGAGGTTTTCCGCCGGCGCCGAGCGGGTAATCAGCGACCGGACCCCACCTTTGGTGGCGGCGGCGGAGCCGGCCGGCGACCCGAAGTCACCAATGTCGATGACAAGGAGCCCAGTTATGAGTGAGCAGCAAGCAGGGGAGGCAGGCCGCGTTCCTGGAGCAGCGTACCCTCGGGAGCCAAACATTCACTCGGGGGGTGCCCAGGATCCTGGTGGTGACCGAGACCTGCCCCCATACGATGACCGTCAGAAGGTCGGACCCGGCACAGATACGGACGCGCTGCTGGAGGAACGGGGCGGCGTGCCTGGCCATGAAGCCGGTCCCCGTGATATCTCGAAAGAGGAAGCCGGGGGAATGGCCGACACCGACTTGACACCTACACCTGACAACCAACACGGTGTGGGCGCAACGACGACCACCAGCGGGGAAGACCTCATGCGTGGGAAGTCAGAAGACGAACGCCGTGAAGAGCGGCTAGACGGCGGGATTGGGGAAACCACCCGCAATGTCGATCCCGACATGCCGGACATGCGCACCGGCGACCAGGGCGGCTGACGCCGCCATTGTCACAGCGTCGCCCCC
>JALZCN010000067.1 GCA_030863045.1 Actinomycetota bacterium
TTGTGCTTGCTGTCCAGCCGCCAATACCTGCCCGCCGAACGGATCCGGCGGATCGTGCCTGGCTACGCCGACACCCGCTCCGACGAGGCGTTCTTCCGGATGTTCGAGCGAGACAAGGCCGAGCTGCGTGATCTGGGCGTCCCCCTGGAGACCGGCCGGACGTCAGGGTTCGATGCCGGTGAGGGCTACCGGATCGCGCGCCGCGATTATGAGCTTCCCGACATCGACCTCGAACCCGACGAGGCGGCCGCGGTTGCGCTGGCCGCCCGGCTGTGGGATTCGCCCCAGTTGGCCGGTGCCGCGCACGGCGCTGTGCTCAAGCTGCGCGCTGCCGGGGTGGAGGTGGACACCGAGCCTCCGTTGGCCGTGCAACCTCGGGTGCGAGCCACCGAGCCGGCGCTGACCCCGCTGATCTCGGCGGTCCAGGCGGGTCAGGTCGTGGCCTTCTCCCACCGCAAACATCCCGCTGCGCAGCCCACGGTCCGCACCCTCGAACCCTGGGGAGTGGTGTCCTGGCGGGGCCGCTGGTACGTGGTGGGACACGATCGCGATCGGGATGCGACCCGGTGTTTCCGGGTCTCCCGGATCGCCGGTCCGGTGCGCACCATCAGCACAACAGGGACGGTCCGGCGGCCGGCGGGAGTGGATCTCTTGAAGATTGTGGTGGGTTCCGCGGAACCGCCGTCGGCGGTGCACACCGCCCGACTGTGGCTGGCCGACGGTCGTGGATACAGCCTGCGCCGGCACGCGCGGGTATTGGGCAGCATGACGGTGGAGGGAGTGGCCGGCGACATCATCACAGTGGAGTTGCCGGGTTCTGACGTTGCCGTCCGGTGGATAGCCGGGCTCGGGCCAGATGCGCTGGTACTGGAGCCCGCCGAACTGGCTGACGCGGTGCGAGCAAGGCTACTGGCAGTGCTTTCTAGGAGCCCGAGCTGATGGCGGCGGGCGTCGCTGAGCGATTGCCCCGGCTGCTGGCCCTGGTGCCCTACCTGCTGGCTCGTCCCGGTGTGCCGATCGACGAGGTGGCCGCTGATTTCGACGTCACTGTCCGCCAGCTGCGCCGGGATCTCGAGTTGCTGTGGATGTGCGGGCTACCTGGCTATGGTCCCGGTGACCTCATCGACCTGTCCTTTGAAGGCGACACCGTGACCGTCACCTTCGATGCCGGCATGCGCCGCCCGCTGCGGCTGTCCGGCGCGGAGGCGACCGCGCTGGTGGTCGCGCTGCGGGCGCTTTCCGAGACGCCCGGCCTGGTCGACGCCGGGGCGGTGCGCCGGGCGCTGGCGAAGATCGAGGCGGCGGCTGGGCAGGCCGACGGCGTGGTAGTTGGCCTCGCCACCAGGGAAGAAGCCGCACTCGCTTCAGTGCGCGACGCGCTGGATCGCCGCCGGGCGTTGCACATCCGCTACTACACCCCAGCCCGGGACACGGTGAGCGAGCGCACCGTGGATCCCATGCGGCTGCTGCTGGTCGACGCTCGCAGCTACCTGGAGGCCTGGTGCCGTGGCGCGGAGGAAGTGCGACTGTTCCGGCTCGACCGAATCGAGAATGTCACGACGCTGGATGAGCCAGCGGATCCCCCACCGGACGCCCGCCCCACCGACGTGTCCGGGGGGCTGTTCCGTGCCCAACCCGACCAGCAGATCGCCGTACTCACCCTCGCCGCAGATGCCCGTTGGGTTGCCGAGTATTACCCGGTGGACGAACTGATCGAAGGCGAGGGAGGAGCTGCCACGGTACGGATGAGATACGCCGAGACCGGGTGGATGGTGCGTCTGCTGCTGGGACTGGGCGCCGACGTCGTGGTCCGGGAACCCCCCGAGCTGGCCGCGGCAGTGGCTGAGCGGGCCCGGATGGCGGTGCGTAGATCCTCGTCCCCCGCCTCGTACCAGTCGAGCTAACGTTCATCCCCGTGGCCTACCTCATCAGCGTGCTGGCGGTCACCGCCAGCGGCGTGGTGCTGTTGCTGTTGCTGTTGCGGCTGGCCGCCCCAGTGCGCCGGCTAGCCGGGACGGTCCAGCTCAGTCGCACTTGGTTCGCCGACCGCACCGGCTTGCTGGTAGCGCGGATCGCCACCCTCCGCGCCGAGCTGGACCGGCGACGTCGCCACCGCAACAGCGACAGCTCCGCACCGACGCCAGCCGCGTAGCATCGATCCAGCAACAGCGATGAGAAAGGAGGCTTACGTGAACATTCCTGGTGGCTGGGAACTGGTATTGATCCTCGGCGTGCTGGTCCTGCTGTTCGGTGCGACCAAGCTGCCGACCGCTGCCCGATCAATCGGGCAGTCAATGCGCATTTTCAAGGCAGAGATGGGCGCGAAGGACAAGCCGAGCGCACCGGCGGCTCAGCAGCCGTCACTGCCGCCCTCGGGCCCTGCCGCGGATGCGCCTTACGAGACCCGGGCCGGCGAACCCCGGGTCGAGAAACCCGAGGAAGCCCAGCGCCACAACGACACCATCCGCTGACGACGAGAGTCGGTGGGCGGAGTGCGTTTCGCGGCTGGGCGTTTCCTCGCTGGGCCACGCCGCCGACGTAAGATCAACCCGGACGGCTCCATGACTCTCATGGAGCACCTGTACGAGCTGCGTAACCGGATGTTCATCGCGCTGTCGGCGATCGCGCTCGGCGGCGTCCTCGGGTTCGTCTGGTGGGGCACATCGCCGTTCGGCCTACCCAGCCTCGGTGATCTGCTCACCGGCCCGTATTGCGGTCTGCCCCCGACGATGCGGCTGACCACTACTCCCGGCCGGTGCCAGTTGCTGCAGACCGCTCCCTTCGAGGTGTTCACCATCCGAATGCAGGTGGGCCTGGCGGCAGGTGCGGTCTTGACTGCCCCGGTCTGGATCTACCAGGTGTGGGCGTTCATCACGCCTGGCCTCTATGCCAAGGAGCGCAAATTCGCCCTGACGTTTGTCGGTACGGCCAGCGTGCTGTTCGCCGCCGGTGCTGTCCTTGCCTACTACGTCGTGCCCACTGGCCTGTTCTTCCTGGCGAACCTCGGTGGTGGGCAGTTCATCACCGCACTGACCGGTCAGGCCTATATCGGTTTCCTGCTGACCATGCTGGCAGTGTTCGGCCTGACCTTCGAGCTGCCGCTGCTGGTCGTGATGCTCAACCGGGCCGGTGTGCTGCCCTATGCGAAGCTGAAACGCTGGCAGCGTGGCATCTTGTTTGGGTTGTTCGTGCTGGCTGCGGTGGCCACCCCCGGCAACGATCCGATCTCCATGCTCGCGTTGGCTTTCGCGTTGGTCGTGCTCTTCGAGGGGGCAGTGCTGATCGCTCGGGCGCACGATCGAGCCGTGGCGCGACGGCGTGCCCAACAGGGCTGGGACGACCTGGACCCCGACCAACCCTCACCGCTGAACCATCAGGTAGAGCCCATTCCCCCGCCCCGCTACGACGACGCGACCTAGGCCCGCACTCACGGGCGCTCGTGCGCGCGCTTTGACAGGATGCCGCCCGTGCGTGCCACGTTGATTGTCAACCCGCAATCCGGGTGTGGGAGTGCGGCGCGGGTGGCCGGCACCGTGGCGAGCACGCTACGCGCCGTGGTACCCGGGCTGGTCGCCACGGTGACCGCTGATGCGGTGGGCACCAGGAAGTTGGCCGCGGTGGCCGCCCGGCGCGGTGATGACGTGCTCGTCGTACTTGGCGGGGACGGCACCGCGCACCTGGCCGCTCAGGCCGTGGCGGGCACTCCCACCGCGTTGGCCGTGGTACCCAGCGGAACCGGTAACGACCTGGCCGCCGGGTTGGGCATCCCCGCCGATCCGGTGCAGGCTGCTCGGCATGTCGCCGAGGCGCTGCGCTGCGGGCAGCGGCGGCGGATCGACCTGGGCCGGCTAGCGGGTGGAGCTTGTTTCGCCACGGTGTTGTGCACCGGCTTCGACGCGTCGGTGAACGCGCGGGCCAACGCGCTGCGCTGGCCCGCTGGGCCACGCCGGTATGACCTGGCGGTGCTGGCCGAGCTCGCCGCGCTGACTCCCAGGCCGGTTCGGGTACACGCCGCAGGCACCGATGTGGTCTTGGAGGCGATCCTGGTCGCGGTGGGCAACGGAGGCAGCTATGGCGGTGGATTGCGGATCTGCCCGGAGGCCACCCCGGACGACGGCTTGCTCGACGTGATCGTCATCGCCGCGGTGAGCCGGCGCCGGTTACTGCGCGTATTTCCCCGGCTACGGGTCGGGGGGCATGTCGATGAACCGGAAGTAACCGTTCTGCGAGCGGAGACCGTACACATCGACGGCCACCCCGGCTGGCCCGTATACGCCGATGGTGAACCGCAGGGCACCCTGCCGGTAACCGTGCACTGCGAAGCCGGTGCGCTCACCGTCGTCGCCTAGCCTGGGATGGTGGCCAACTCTCCCGCGCAGGCGTACGCAGCGGCTCGCCGGCGCATCGCCCTGCCTCGCCTCGCCGAATTCACCGGCGAACTGAGCTTCCAACTGGACCCCTTCCAGCGCGCGGCATGCGAGGCACTGGAGGAAGGGCACGGCGTACTGGTGTGCGCGCCCACCGGCGCAGGCAAGACCGTGGTCGGTGAGTTCGCGGTACACCTGGCGCTGGCGCAGGGCGGCAAATGCTTCTACACCACGCCGATCAAAGCGCTGTCCAACCAGAAGTACGCCGATCTGGTTGCCCGTCACGGCGCGAACTCGGTCGGCCTGCTCACCGGGGATACCTCGATCAACGGCAGTGCTGCGGTGGTCGTGATGACCACCGAGGTGCTGCGAAACATGCTCTACGCCGGCTCCTCCACCCTTGACGGGCTTGCCTACGTCGTGATGGACGAGGTGCACTACCTCGCCGACCGGTTCCGCGGCGCGGTGTGGGAGGAGGTGATCCTCAACCTGCCGGAATGCGTGCGACTGGTGGGCCTGTCCGCCACGGTGAGCAACGCCGAAGAGTTCGGCGAGTGGCTCGTCGACGTACGCGGCGACACCACCGTGGTGGTCGACGAGCACCGTCCGGTGCCGCTGTGGCAGCACATGATGGTCGGTTCACGGCTGTTCGACCTGTTCGCCGAAGACCCCACCGGTGAGCGAGTTACCGTCGACCCGCGCCTGGTCCGCCGCGTGCAGGAGCTTGAGCGCCACGCCGGGTGGGATCGGCCGCGCCGTGGAGGGCCCCGGTTCCGGCCGCCGGCCCGGACGGACGTCGTAACGCGGCTGGACCGCGACGCCTTGCTACCCGCGATCACCTTCATTTTCAGCCGGGCTGGCTGTGAGGCCGCGGTAAGCCAGTGCGTGCGTACCGGACTGCGATTGACCACCCCAGAGGAGTCTGAGCGAATCCGCCGCCTGGTGGACACCCGCACCGCTGACGTGCCCGAGAGCGACCTCGGGGTGCTCGGCTTCTGGGAGTGGCGCGAGGCCCTGGAGCGAGGGATCGCGGCTCACCACGCCGGGATGCTGCCCGCGTTCAAGGAGACCGTGGAGGAACTGTTTGTCCGCGGGCTGGTCAAGGCGGTGTTCGCCACCGAGACTCTCGCGTTGGGGATCAACATGCCGGCTCGCACGGTGGTGCTGGAGCGGTTGGTCAAGTTCAACGGGGAGGCCCACCTCGACCTCACTCCTGGCGAGTACACCCAGCTCACCGGGCGCGCTGGGCGGCGAGGTATCGACATCGAGGGCCATGCCGTGGTCCTGTGGCAACCGGGTGTGGATCCGGCCCAGGTTGCTGGACTGGCCTCCACCCGCACGTACCCGCTGCGCAGCTCGTTTCGACCCGGCTACAACATGGCCGTCAATCTGGTCGACCGGGTCGGGGTGGCCGCCGGGCGGGCGCTGCTCGAACGGTCGTTCGCCCAGTTCCAAGCCGACCGTTCGGTGGTAGGCCTGGCTCGGCGGATCGACCGCAACGCCGACGGGTTGGTGGGATACGCCGATGCGATGACCTGCCACCTGGGTGATTTCGCCGAGTACGCCCGGTTGCGCAGGCAGATCTCCGAGCGGGAGCGGGCGCTGGCCCGCCAGAGTGGCGCGGCGCGGCGGGCCGAGGTGGCGGCGTCGCTATCCCGGCTCGTGCGAGGCGACGTCGTCGCGGTTCCTGGCGGCCGCCGGTCAGGTTTGGCCGTGGTGCTCGATCTCGCTGACGGTCCCAGTGAGGATCCACGCCCGCTAGTGCTCACCGAGGATCGCTGGGCGGGTCGGCTGTCGATCACCGACTTCCCGACCCCGGTCCAGGTGCTGGGCCGGATGCGGTTGCCCAAGCGAGTCGAGCACCGGGTGCCCCGGGTACGCCGTGACCTCGCGTCGGCGTTGCGCGAGACCGGCATTGCGGTACCGCCCCGGGTCCGGCGGCGCAGCGAGGCAGCCGACGACGCCGAGCTGGGGGCGCTGCGCCGGGCGCTGCGGGCACACCCCTGTCACGGCTGCGACGATCGGGAGGCACACGTCCGCTGGGCGCAACGGCGCGATCAGCTGGAGCGGGAAACCGACACGCTGCGCCAGCAGGTCGCGGCCACGACACATTCCCTGGTCCGCACCTTCGACCGGATCCGGGACCTGCTGACCGAGCGTGGCTACCTGGAAAGCGAGCAGCTCACCGAGCACGGCCAGGTGCTGGCTCGGTTGTGGTCGGAGACTGACCTGCTCACCGCGGAGTGCCTGCGGCACGGGATTTGGAACGACCTGGACCCCGCCGAGCTTGCCGCCGTGATCTCAGCATTGGTCTACGAGGCTCGCGGGGACGCTGCAGCACCTCGCGTTCCCGCGGGACCAGTGAGTGATGCCCTGGCGAGCACCGTGCGGTTGTGGGCGGAGTTGGAGGCCGACGAGCGGCGCCACCGGCTGGAGCGCACCCGTGAACCCGATCTGGGTTTTACCTGGCCGGTGTACCGGTGGGCGCGCGGGGAGTCACTGTCGGCCGTGCTCGCGGCCGCCGAGAACAACGGTGCCGACCTGTCCGCGGGAGACTTCGTCCGGTGGTGCCGGCAAGTGGTGGACGTGCTCGACCAAATACGCGGCGTTGCCGGCGAGCACTCCCCGGTCGGCACAGCGGCCGCCACCGCAGTCCGCGCGCTACGCCGCGGCGTAGTAGCCCTCGGAACCGTCTGAGTTCCCCAGGAGACCGGAGAAGCCGGTCGGACTGGTTGCGCCCAGATGGCAGCAATGACGGATGGCCCACCTTTCCTGCCACGATCAAATGGGAACACCGTCGTTACCCACGGGCCGTACAGTCGGGAGTGCGTTACGCCGACCACCGCAAACGGAGGGCAGGCCGTGAAGACAAAGGTGGCGATCGCGTGCCAGGGAGGCGGCAGCCAGACCGCCTTCACTGCGGGCGCGCTCATGGCGATCTTGAAGGATCCAGACTTCGACGAAGAATACGAGTTGGTCGGGCTCAGCGGCACCTCCGGGGGCGCTCTTTGTGGCCTGTTGACCTGGTATGGGCTGTTGGCTCATCCGCGGGACCAGGCCGACCGTGGAGCGCGTACCGCGGACCTGCTCAAGGCCTTTTGGGAGGCTAACTCGGCCCATGAATGGTGGGACCTGCTGTTCGTCAATCCGTTCTTGGTAGGCATTCACCGGTTGCAGGACGCCGGGTGGATTGGTCAGTTCCCGCCTGCCGGGCTGGCGCCTCCTGGGATGCCCCAGCTGGTCCGTCAGCGCCTGCAGCGACTCATCGAGCGCCAGGTCCCGTTTGACGCCATTCCCGCGCTGTTGAAGCGCTACCCCGATCACCCCACTCTGTTGGTCGGCGCCGTGGACGTGCTGAGCGGGGAGTTCGCGGTCTTTCAGGAAGCTTGCCCCGACCCTGACTGGCGGCGTGGGCCCGACAGCCCGGTACCGCCGACGGTCAGCATCGAGCCTGCGCTGGCGTCGGCGGCAATCCCGCCCATGATGCGGGCCGTACCGATCGGGGCCGGCCAGTACTGGGATGGGCTGTACGCGCACAACCCACCAATCCGGGACCTAGTAGCCCCCGAGCCAGACCGGCGGCCCGACGAGATCTGGGTCATTCAGATCGACCCTCAAGGCGTACGTCTGGAACCCACCGGTCTGGGGGCGGTCGTGGACCGCCGGTTCGAGCTGGCCAGCAACCTGTCGCTCAACGCCGAGATCCACTGGATCAAGCAGATCAACCAGTGGATCGACGAGGGGACCTTGGGCGAAGGCTTCAAAATGATCAAGGTCGGTCGGATCCGGATGGGTGACCCACTGGGCGGGAGTCTGGACCTGGCATCGAAGATCGACCGTGACCCGCGGCACCTGAAGGCGCTGATGGCCGATGGCGAGCGCCAGGCCGCCGCTTTCCTGCACGATCGGGCTGACCCCGCAGCCGCCGTCTGGGACCCCCTCTATCCCCGCCGCTACCAGCCCCGAGCTCTCGCCCATACCGGGGCAGGCCGTAGCTCGGTTAATCAAGGCAGCAAGAGACGCTCCACCCCGTCGAGAAGGCGGGTGGAGCCGAAGTCGGGATAGGCGAATCGAAGAAGTCGGGATAGGCGATCGAAGAATACGACTACGTCGTCGTCGGCGGTGGTTCCGCGGGGTGTGTCCTGGTAGCTCGGCTGTCTGCGGATCCGTCGGTTACGGTGTGCCTGCTGGAGGCGGGTCCGTCCGACGTCGATGACCCGAAGATCCTGCGACTGGAGCAGTGGCCGCATCTGCTCGGCTCCGGTTACGATTGGGATTACCCGGTTGAACCACAATCCCACGGCAACAGCTTCGTGCGGCATGCCCGGGCCAAGGTGCTCGGTGGCTGCTCGTCCCACAACTCCTGCATCGCCTTCTGGCCACCCCGCGAAGATCTCGACGAGTGGGCCGCGATGGGATGTAGGGGCTGGAGCGCCGGCGAGTGCTGGCCGCTGCTCGCGCGGTTGGAGTGCAACGACGGCCCGGGCGATCACCACGGCCGCTCGGGCCCGGTGACGCTGCGACAAGTCCGCTCTGACGACCCGTGTGGAGTCGCGGTGCTGGCGGCTGCTGCGAAGGTCGGCCTACCTACCGTGCGGTTCAACGAGGGCGTCACCATCACCGAGGGGGCTGGCTTCTTTCAGATCAACGTAGACGACGGCAACACCCGGATGTCCGCCTCGCGCGCGTACCTGCACCCGATCCTGGGTCGGCGGCGCAACCTCGTGGTACGCACCGACGCCTGGGCCAAGAAGGTGTTCTTCGGCGCCGATCAGAAAGCGACCGGAGTGGAGTACCTCGACTCCGGAACGCTCAAGTACCGCACCGTGCACGCCCGGCGTGAGGTGATCCTGTCCGCCGGAGCGGTTGACACGCCCAAATTGCTCATGCTGTCCGGCATCGGACCGACGGTGCACCTGCGTGAAATCGGCATCGACGTCCTCGTCGACAGCCCCGGCGTCGGGTCCAATCTGGACGACCACGTCGAGGGCCTGGTGATGTGGGAAGCGGCGCAACCGATGGTCACCCGCTCGACGCAGTGGTGGGAGATCGGCCTGTTTGCCCGTACCGAACCGGGACTCGACCGCCCCGATCTGATGATGCACTACGGCTCGGTGCCCTTCGACATGCACACCGTGCGCTGGGGCTACCCGACGACATCCAACGGCTTCTGCCTGACCCCCAACGTGGCCCGAGGGCGATCCCGCGGGACTGTCCGGCTCCGGTCTCGTGACTTCCGGGACCGGCCGAGGGTCGATCCGCGCTACTTCACCGATCCCGAAGACCACGACATCTCGGTGATGGTCACCGGAATCAAGCTAGCCCGCCGGATCGCCGCCCAGCCGGCGTTGCGGGGCTGGATCGAACGGGAACTCGCACCCGGTCCGGATGTGGTCACTGACGAGGAGCTCATCGCCTACATCCGCAAGACGCACAACACCGTCTACCACCTCGCCAGTACGGCCAGAATGGGCGCGGTGGGCGATCCAGAGGCCGTACTGGACCCACGGCTGCGGGTCAAGGGGGTGACCGGGCTACGTGTCGCGGACGCCTCCGTGATGCCCTTCCTGCCGGCGGTCAACCCGAACATCACCACCATGATGATCGGGGAGAAGGCCAGCGACCTGATCACTGAGGACGCGGTTCAGCGCTGAGCCGCTAACGCTGCGACGAGGCGGTCCACCGCCGCGCCCAGGCCCCACGTGCGTTGCAACGCGGTGAGCGCGGCGGGGTCAGCCGGCGTCGAAGGCAGTGTGTCGTCCCGGTCCAGCCGCACCGGGGCATCGGTGGCCACCCGGACCACGGTAGGGGCCACCTCCAGGTAGTCCCGGGACGCCAGCAACTTTGCCCGCATTCCCCGAGTCAGTGCTGATTGCGGATCGTCGAGCGCTGTGAGAAGGCCTTCCACCGAGCCGAACCGGCTGATCAGCGTGGCCGCGACCTTCTCTCCGATTCCCGGCACCCCGGGCAGCCCGTCGGACGGGTCGCCGCGCAGCGCGGCCAGGTCGGCGTAGCCGGGTCCGGCTCCCTTCTCGGGCAGCCCGTACCGCATTGCGAGCTCGGCGGGCCCGATCACTTCGGCCTTGGCCAGCCCCCGCCCTACATAGACCACCCGCGCTGGGGTCGGCTCGGTGCGTACCACCTGAAACAGGTCCCGGTCGCCAGTGACCACTTCCACCGGGTCACGGCGCTCGGCTGCGGCCAGCGCACCGATCACATCATCGGCCTCGTACCCGTCCGCGCCCGCGGTGGCCAGGCCGACGGCGGACAGCAGTTCAAGGATCAGCGGCACCTGCGGGCTCAGGGTGTCCGGCACCTGCTCGACGTCGGGAGTGCCAGGGCCGGTCTGCTCGGCGAGCCGGTGCGCCTTGTAGGACGGGATCGCGGCGACCCGGAAGGCCGGTCGCCAGTCCAGGTCCAGGCAGGCGACCAACCGGGACGGCCGGCGCATCCCGATCAACCGGGCGACCATGTCGGTGAAGCCGCGGACCGCGTTCACCGGGGTTCCGTCCGGCGCGGTGATCGACTCCGGTACCCCGTAGTAGGCCCGGAAGTACAGGCTCGCGGCATCGAGCAGCAACAGGGGCGCTTCCACGAATGCACAGCCTGCCAGCTCCCGGTGCCGGGCGGTTCTAGGCTTGAGGGGTGCCCGCCCCCCTCGAAACTCTCACCGCCCGGCTGGCCCGGGCCCGCGACGCCACCCAGGTCGCCGGTTTGGACGCACTGCTGGTCACTCCCAGCCCCGACCTGCGCTACCTGCTCGGAGTCGCCGGCGAGTCCCATGAGCGGCTGACCTGCCTGGTGTTGCCCGCTGACGGTGACCCGACGTTGGTGGTCCCGGCGCTGGAACGGCCGGGTCTGGAGGGCGCCCCGGTGCTCCAGCTCGGTCTGGAGATCGCTGAGTGGACCGACGGTGACGATCCGTACGCCCTGACCGCTGGCCTGTTGCAGCGGGTCGGTCGGCCACCGGCGCGAGTCGCGGTAGGGGACGCGATGCCCGCAGCGCACGTGCTGCGACTGCGTTCCGCGTTGCCCACCTGCGAGCAGGAGTTGGCGTCGACGGTCTTGCGGCAGCTGCGGATGCGCAAGGATGGTGCTGAAATCGCTGCGCTGTCCGCCGCTGGTGAGGCCATCGATCGGGTGCATGCCCGGATGGGGGAGTGGCTACGGGTGGGGCGCACGGAGGCGCAGGTTGGTGCCGACGTGGCCGCCGCGATCATTGCGGAAGGGCACACCGCGGCGGCGTTCGTCATCGTCGGTTCCGGTCCGCACGGCGCAAGCCCGCACCACGACGTGTCCGATCGTATGGTGCGGCGCGGCGACGTGGTGGTGGTCGATATCGGCGGGCCAACGCAGGAGGGCTACTTCTCCGACTGCACCCGCACCTACAGCCTGGGCGAGCCGGCCGACGCCGACGTTGCCGAGTGCTACGCGGTACTGCAGGCAGCTCAGGACGCCGCAGTGGCGGCGGTGGAAGCAGGAGTGACTGCGGAGCAGGTCGATGCCGCCGCTCGGGTCCCGATCACCGACGCCGGCTTCGGCGACCGGTTCATCCACCGGACCGGGCATGGGATAGGGCTGGAGGTGCACGAGGAACCCTACATCGTGGCAGGCAACGACCTGGAGCTCGAACCCGGAATGGCGTTCAGCATCGAGCCGGGTATCTATCTGCCCGGCCGCTGGGGCGCACGTATCGAGGATATCGTGGTCGTCACCGACAATGGGGCGAGGCGGCTCAACCACCGCCCGCGCGAACTCGCAGTACTGCCAGCGTAGGCATCGCGAACGTAGGGTACATCTTCGGCCAGTAGATTTGAGCTACCGGCCGGTACGCCGAGCGCCAGTGTTGTTCGAATCACAGAGTGAGGAACCGGCAACGGGAGTGCAACCCCTATGCTCGATTAGTCACATGAATTCAACATTGGCGTAACCAGCAGCTCGCTAGGGTCTAAAAGGTCAGCGAGGGGCATCTGGTCTCAGAGCCGTGTCCAGGATTCTAAGCCCTCATGAGCATTAGCATTACCGCCTGAGAGGGAATGATCATGACTACAGGCCGGACTGAGGAAGTCCAAGAGATCGAACAGCTGGTCACGCCCGAATTTGCTCCACTCGCCGACTTCGCCGGGTTCGGAGTGTACGAGGCTGTGGCCGTTAAGGAGACAGGTAGGGAAATCTCAGCGTTC
>JALZCN010000079.1 GCA_030863045.1 Actinomycetota bacterium
ATCCGACAGCGCGGTCTGCAACTCCCTGAGCTGCCGGCCCCGCAGCGGTGTCCGGTCGCTCCAGCTGGCTCCCTCGGTCCGGTACCAACGCTCATGGCACCGACCGTGCGCGCGCACCAGGAGCTCACCGAAGGTACCCGCTGTGAGAGCTTCCACGAGCTCACGTAGCCACTGGGGCGTAGCGACGCTCCAGCTCGTCGAGCAGTGCAAACTCGACCCTGTGCAGCCTGCGTAGTGACCCGGGTCGGTGACCCGGCCGTAGGCATCCTCTGGCGGCCCTTCGGCCCCCCACCTTTCTCCCACGCACACCATGCTCCCCGGGGCGTCCACGCTTTCATGAGCAGCTCTGCCATTCCCGAACTTGACGGTGGAGCTATCCGGGCCGCCCGAACAGCTCCACCGTCGAGTTCGGGGGGCTGTCGGCCACACTGGGTGGTGTGGGAGGTTCAAGGCGTCCAAGGGATTACCACGTTTGCTTCGTCTGCACCGGGAACATCTGCCGCTCGCCGATGGCCGAGAAGGTCTTTGTCGATGCGCTGCGCCGGGAGGGCCTGGCAGACCGGGTGCGGGTAAGCAGCGCGGGAACCGGTGGTTGGCACGTCGGCAACCCTGCGGACCCCCGTGCCGTCGAGGCCCTGCGCCGGGCCGGTTATCACTGCGAGCATGTCGCCGCACAGGTCGGTGCGCAGCACCTGTCCGCTGACCTGCTGGTGGCGCTGGACTACGGGCACTTCACGGCACTGCGCCGAGTGGTGCGCGATCCAGAGCGGGTGGTGCTGCTGCGATCGTTCGACCGGACCGCTGGAAGGAATCTTGACGTGCCCGACCCATACTACGGTGGCGAGCACGGCTTTGATGACGTGCTGAACATGGTGCGCGCGGCGGTACCCGGTTTGCTGGCGTGGGTCCGCGAGCGACTGTGAGCCCGAGTGGACCGGCCGAGTCCGTCGCCGCGATCACTGGCCAGCCGGTGCGGTCCACGACGCCCCGCGGAGGCATCTGGCTGGTCGAGTTGGGTGA
Organism: Actinomycetota bacterium; assembly: GCA_030863045.1. Lineage (GTDB taxonomy): Bacteria > Actinomycetota > Actinomycetes > Mycobacteriales > Pseudonocardiaceae. The sequence continues at coordinate 1,021 of JALZCN010000079.1, forward strand.
CAGGGGCACTGTGGTGGCCAAGCGGGGAGCTTCCGGGCAGGTTCTTGCCGAGGCGGCTGGGCTGCGCTGGTTGCGGGTGCCAGGTGGCCCGCCTGTGCCCGAGGTGCTCGGACATGACGGGCAGTGGCTGGTCACCAGATACATCCCGGCCGGCCGAACGGACGGCGCCGCGGCCGAGCAACTTGGGCGTGAGCTTGCGACGCTGCACGGTGCGGGCGCTTCAGCCTTCGGGGCCGCACCCCCGGGCGGACCGGAGCAAGCGTGGATCGGCGCCGTCCCGATGGCCAACGTCACCGGGCCGCAGTGGCCGCAGTGGTACGCCGAGCACCGGGTGCTGTGTTATCTCCGTACTGCGGTGGACCGTGGTGCGGTGGACGCCGCCGGGGCTCGTGCCGTGCAACGGACCTGCGAGCGGGTCGGCGAGCTGGCGGGGCCGGCTGAGCCGCCGGCCCGGCTGCACGGCGACCTGTGGTCGGGCAACGTGCACGCCGATGCGGACGGGCGGGTATGGCTACTGGATCCGGCGGCGCATGGCGGGCACCGGGAAACCGACCTGGCGATGCTCGCGCTTTTCGGCTATCCGCATCTGCAGCGGTTGCTCGCCGGCTACACCGATGTCGCCCCGCTGGCGGCCGGCTGGCGGCAACGTGTCCCGCTGCATCAGCTGTTCCCACTGCTGGTGCACGCGATCCTGTTCGGCGGCGCCTACGGTGTCAGCGCGGCCGCCGCCGCGCGTGCGGCAATGGGATGAGCCGCGCGTACGGCAATCGGTTGAACACCGGTTACCGTGGTGTCATGCAGTGGCGGTCCCTGCTGCGCCCCAGCTGGCTGGCGCTCACAGCGGTGGTGGTCTGCTTCGCCGTGGTGGCGTTCACCCTGCTGGCGCCGTGGCAGTTCCGCCGTGCGGCGGAGCGTGCCGAACGCAACGCCGCCATTGAGAGCTCTTTCAGTACCCCGCCGCGGCCGCTGCGCGACGTGCTCGCCGCTCAAGCCGCGCCGACTGCCGCCACCGAGTGGCAGCGCGTTCAGCTCACCGGTCGCTACCTGCCCGACGCCGAGCTGGTCGTGCGGCTGCGAACGGTGCTGGGTGAGCCGGCGTACGAGGTGGTGATTCCACTTCGCCTGGTCGACGGATCAACCATGCTGGTGAACCGCGGTTATGTGCGGCCCGTGGAGGGAGTGCGAATACCCGAATACCCCCCCGTGCCCGGTGGTGAGGTGACTGTGACCGGCCGGTTGCGAGCCGAGGAGCCCGACCCACACGATGGCGAGGTAGTGCAACAAGATGGTCACCGGCAGGTGTATGCGGTGAGTACCCGCACCGTCAGCGCTGTCACCGGGGTGCCTCTGGAGCCGGGTCACGTGCAGCTGGTGGAGGGTGCCCCCGGGGTGCTGTCCGAGTTGCCACTACCGCAGCTGAATCCCGGGCCGTCGTATGCCTACGCGCTGCAGTGGATCGCTTTTGGCACAATGGCTCCGCTGGGATTGGCCTACTTCGCCTGGCGCGAGGCAACCCAGCGACGTCGCGAGAACTCCGTGGATGTGGATGCCGACGACCCGCACGATCCACCGCTGGCCGCTCTCGCCGACCGGTACGGCCGCTGAGCCACCGCGGCCAGCACCGCACACAAGGCGGCGGCAGCGAGCCCGATGACCCGGGACAACTCGACTCCTCGGGTGAGGTCACCGGCATCGGGCGTGCGGCCGTGACCCAGCACCGGACGCTGCTCGGTGCCGTGCGGGTAGACCGTGCGTCCACCCAGCCGGACATGCAAGGCGCCCGCGAACGCCGCCTCGACCTGGCCGGCGTTGGGGCTGGGATGCGCGCCGGCGTCGCGCCGCCACGCTTGCCAGGCCCCTCTGGCCGACCCCCCCACCAACGGCGCGCACAGGGCGGTCAGCGCGGCGGCGGCCCGGGACGGGAACAAGTTGGCCAGGTCGTCCAGCCGCGCCGCAGCCCAACCGAATCTCCGGTACCGCGGCGTGCGGTACCCGACCATCGCGTCCAGGGTGTTGATCGCGCGGTAGGCCAGCAGCCCTGGGGCCCCAGCCACCGCACCCCAGACCAACGGGGCGACGACCGCGTCAGAGGTGTTCTCGGCGATCGACTCCACGCTCGCCCTGGCCATACCGGCCAGGTCAAGATCGTTGGGGTCGCGGCCGCACAGGTGGGGTAGCCGGGTCCGGGCGGTGTCGAGGTCCCCGGCGTCCAGCGCCCGGGCCATCGCGGCGCCTTCCTCGGCCAGCGACGCACCACCCAGCGCGATCCAGGTGGCCAGTGCGGTACCCATCGTCTGCATGACAGCCCGTCCGTGCCCGATGCGTTCCAGCAGCCCACCGACCGCGGCCGCCACTCCGACCAGGGCGCCGGTGTACACCAGCCCGGCCAGCCGGTGCTCGGCGTAGCAGGCACGTTCGGCCGTCGCGGCAAGCCGCCCGAACGCAGCCACCGGGTGATGACGACCCGGATCGCCGAATGCCGCGTCAGCAGCAACGCCGAGCAGCAGACCCACCGCCCGCGCTGCGCCCACTCCTCGACTCCCAGACCTCTCGACCGGAAGCGGACACCCTACTGGGGCTCGATCGCACCCATCAGGCGGGTGTTCGCCGGGAGTTCGCTCTTGCGCACCTTGCCCATCTCATTGCGGGGCAGCACGGCAAGGTAGTGCACGACCCGAGGCCGCTTGTGCGGCGCGAGCAGGCCCGCGACGTGGTCCGCCAGCTCTCCCGCAGTGGGCTGCGGATCTCCGGTTACGACCACCCAAGCCACCACCCGTTCTCCGAGGTCGGGATCCGGCTCCCCGGTGACCGCCACCTCAGCGACCCCCGGATGCTCCAGCAAAGCGTTCTCGATCTCACCCGCGCCGATCTTGTATCCACCGCTGGAGATCCAGTCGGTGTCGCGACGCCCGACCAGTCGCAGGTAGCCGTCCGGGCCGCGGGTGGCGAGGTCACCGGTGCGAAACCAGCCGTTGTGCATCGCCCCCGCAGTGGCGTCCGGCCGGTTGAGGTAGCCCCGAAACAGTGTCGGGCCGGCGACCTCGATCTCGCCGACGGTCTCGTCGTCTGATCTTCCGAGGACTTCCCCGTGGTCGTCCACCAGCCGCAGCGACACCCCGTCCAGCGGCGGCCCAACAGTGCCCGGCCTACGCAACGCGTCGACCCGTTCAGCAC
>JALZCN010000081.1 GCA_030863045.1 Actinomycetota bacterium
GTGTTGGTAGATGCACTCCCACCGTCCATTGAGAATGTATTTCAGCTCTCCGCCAGCCCCGTCGGCTGTGGCAACGCCGATAGCCTTGGCGGAACCTCCGCACACTGGGCAGGCCAGCAAGCCTTCCAGGGCTCGCAACTCCTGAGTTGTGAAGCGGTGAACCGGTCAGGTCCGGTAACGCCCCAATCGTCATGATCAATCACAAGCGTGGCTCGTCGGCCATGGGAACCTCCTCTTGGCGTGTGGTGGGCAGCGGTCATCGCGTGGCGTCCTCGGGTGTCGAGGACACCTACCGCTCGAACATATTGCAGGGTCAGCCGCTGTTGGGCGACATGCCACTACCGGCCCTAGCATGCCGCTCAGGTCGCCGGCAATCGCCAAGTACGTTGACCGCATGGTGTCGGGTTATTTTCCGCCTGATCAGCGGTAACCAGCAGGACTGGACCCGGAGTTCCCGTGGCCTGCTAACCCTGCAGCAGCCGACCGCAACGTAAGCAGACCTGGTCAGGGTCGGGAGGATCGCCGGGCAGCGCTGGGCCTCTGTTTCGCAGCGCGCGCACCGGACGGAACACCACGCCGCATTGCGCGTGCACTTTGCCGTCGTCACGCAACGTTCCCCGATGAGTGTCACGATCAGCTGTACTGCGCAAGTACCAATGCAATTGCGCCACCCCCCCGTCGTGATCAACGAGACCGGGGGTCCCCCGTCACAGGTGATCAGCTCATAGGGTGAAGTTCCCTAACCGCTCTGGCAGACCATAGTGGGAGTATAACGACAGTAACGAATGTCACGACGGAAGCGACATATCGGGCCTGATCAGGCCCTCCGTGCGCATAGCGTCGATACTTGTGCCCGCCGATGAGCCGCTGCTCTCCTCCGGTGAAGTCGCTCGGCGACTCGGCGTCACCCCGCGAGCAGTGGGGCGATGGGTAAGCCGAGGGCTGCTCACCCCGGCGGTAACCACACCTGGCGGCCGGCATCGCTTCCGCTGGTTGGAGGTCATGGAGCAGCTGCGCCGGCCGGCGGACGATTAATTGAGCGGTTGGCCTGCCCACATTCTGGCTCCGGTTCCCATGCACCTGCGTTATAGATGATGGGTAGAGGGGTGCGAGGAGGAGCACACGATGACCAAGAGCGCCTTCGTCGGCATCAATCGGGCGGTCGCCGATGTGGCGGCCGGGCGCCCGGTGATCGTGGTGGACGACGAGGACCGGGAGAACGAGGGCGACTTGATTTTCGCCGCGGCCCGGGCCACTCCCGAGCTGCTGGCGTTCACGGTCCGGTACACCTCGGGGTACATCTGCGTGGCGCTGACCGGGGAGGACTGCGACCGGCTGGATTTGCCACCGATGTATCACACAAATCAGGACAAGCGGGGCACCGCGTACACCGTGACGGTGGACGCCCGCGAGGGCGTGACGACCGGGATCTCGGCGGCAGACCGATCTCGTACCATCCGGCTGCTGGCCGACCCGGACGCCAAGTCGATCGACTTCGTCCGCCCGGGACACGTCGTGCCGCTGCGGGCCATGGAGGGCGGGGTGCTGCGTCGCCCGGGGCACACCGAAGCCGGGGTAGACCTGGCCCGGTTGGCCGGGCTACCGCCGGCTGGGGCGCTGTGCGAAATCGTTTCAGTCAAAGAGCCGGGCGAAATGGCCCGTTGCGACGAGCTGGAGGTCTTTGCCGCCGAGCACGACCTGGCGCTGATCACCATCGCGGATCTCATCGCCTACCGGCGGCGGTTCGAGAAGCAGGTACAGCGGGTCGCGGAAGCCCGGATCCCGACCGTGCACGGAGAGTTCACCGCGATCGGGTTTGACTCGCTGCTCGATGGCATCGAGCACATCGCGCTGATCGCCGGGGACATCGGGGACGGCACCGACGTGCTGGTCCGGGTGCACTCGGAATGCCTCACCGGCGACGTGCTGGGCTCGCTACGCTGCGACTGTGGCCCGCAGTTGGACGCGGCACTGGCTGCCGTCGCCGCCGAGGGCCGCGGCGTGGTGCTCTACGTGCGGGGTCACGAAGGCCGCGGTATCGGGCTGATGCACAAGCTGCAGGCCTACCAACTACAGGACGCCGGTGCCGACACCGTGGATGCCAACCTTGCCCTGGGCATGCCCGCCGACGCTCGCGACTACGGCACCGGAGCACAGATCCTGGTCGATCTCGGAGTGCGCTCGATGCGGTTGCTCACCAACAACCCGACCAAGCGGGCCGGTCTGGAGGGTTACGGCTTGACCATCACCGGCAGGGTCGCGCTGCCTATCCGGCCCAACCCGGAGAACCAGCGCTATCTGCGCACCAAGCGCGACCGGATGGGCCACGATCTCGGCGTTCTGGACCCTACCGTCGCGGTCTCCGTTGAGCGGTCACGACCGTGAGCGGAACCGGTCAGCCTGCGCTGGAGGTACCACGCTGCGCGGACCTGCGCTTGGGTATCGCCGCGACCCGTTGGCATGAGCGCATCACCACCGCGTTGCTCGACCGGGCCAGTGCCGCCGCTACCCAGGCCGGGATTGCCCAGCCCACGGTGGTGCGGGTGCCCGGCGCCGTTGAGCTTCCCGTGGTGTGCCAGGAATTGGCCCGGGCGCACGACGCCGTGCTCGCACTCGGTGTGGTGATTCGCGGTGGCACCCCGCATTTCGGCTACGTCTGCGACGCCGTCACCGCTGGGCTCACCAGGGTCTCGCTGGACGAGGGGATCGCGGTCGGCAACGGCGTGCTCACCTGTGACACCGAGGAACAGGCTCTGGATCGCTGCGGGCTGCCCTCCTCCGCGGAGGACAAGGGTTTCCAGGCCTGTATCGCTGCGCTGGAGACGGCTCTGGTGCTGCGCGGGTTGCGCCAGGCTCGGCGGGACGCACCATGACCACCACGGTGTTCGAGGCCCGGCCTCGCAAGGCCCGCCGGGTCGCGATCGCCGCCGCCGTGTTGTTGGTTGCGGTTTTCTCGGTTGTTGCGGTGTTGCTGCGGCATACGCCTACCGGTGTCTACTTCCAGGTCTCAGACCAGCTGGCCATGGTGGTGTTGGGATTGTTGCTGGGCGGTGCGGCCCTGCTGTTCGCCCGACCCCGAATCCGCGCCGGCGCCGAAGGGGTGGAGGTGCGCAACGTGCTGACAACGCGCACGGTGCCCTGGGAGCTAATTCTCCGGGTGTCTTTCCCCGACGGGGCCTCGTGGGCCCGCCTCGAGATTCCCGACGACGAGTACATCACCGTGATGGCAATCCAAGCCGCCGACGGCCGACGGGCAGTAGAGGCCATCCGCGCCCTGCGCGCCGTGCACGCCGAACACACCGCGCCTCGCGGCGCGCCGGGTCAGTAAATCCGAGCTACCGTCCGGCCGTGCCGATGACGGGTTGCCGAGGTCCTCCGTCTCCTGGAGCAATCTTCCCGGTGGTGGTTGTGCCGGCGGTGGGATTCGAACCCACACTGGCGGACTCCTAAGGCCCGTGCCTCTGCCGTTGGGCTACGCCGGCTTGTGGTGACGAGCGCACCAGGTGAGCACAGGATACGGCGTCAGACTCCGAGATCCTTGCGGAGTTTGGCTACGTGGCCAGTGGCGCGGACGTTGTAGAGCCCCTTGTCGATGCGGCCCTGCGGGTCGATCACGAACGTGGACCGGATGACGCCGGTGACCGTCCGGCCGTACATCTGTTTTTCACCGTAGGCACCGTAGGCGGTGAGCACTGCACGGTCGGCATCGGACAGCAGTGGGAAGTGCAGGCCTTGCGCGTCGCGGAATTTGACCAGCTTGGCCGGCGGGTCCGGTGAGATGCCGAGGACCGCGAACCCGGCCGTGTCCAGTTCGGCGAGGTTGTCCCTGAAGTCACAGGCCTGCTTGGTGCAGCCGGGGGTGCCAGCCGCAGGGTAGAAGTAGACCACCACGCATTGGCCGCGGTAGTCCGACAGCGAGACGGGCTTGCCGTCAGCGTCGGGCAGGCTGAATTCCGGGGCTGTGTCGCCGCGGAACAGCCGGACGTTGTCGGTCACGAGGTCGCACGGTACCGCTCGGATGGGTCGGCCTCGCCATCTGGTTACACCGTGACTACGGTGTCCCGGACGTAGACCCCGCGAGGAGGAGCCATGG
>JALZCN010000102.1 GCA_030863045.1 Actinomycetota bacterium
CAGGCAGGACTGCGCGTCGAGGTCGACCAGCAGGACCGTCCGGCCCATCTCGGCGAACGCGGTCCCCAGGGAGGCGACGGTGGTCGTCTTGGCGACACCGCCCTTCTGGTTGGCCACCGCCAGTACCCGCCGCCGGACTGGACGGGGGAGTTGCTCGGCAGGGTGCTTCACCCGCGTGGCCCGCGCCGCCTCCTCTGCAATGGGGGTCCACCCAACGTCTGAGGGCGATACGGCGGCAGTCGCAGGCGCGTTGGGCAGGCTGGTGGCCTGAGGAAACTCGGTGGCCTGGGGAAACTCGGTGGGTTGGCGAATCTCGGTGGGCTGGGGGAACTCGGCGGGTTGGCGAACCTCGGTGGGCTGGCGAACGTGGGGAGACGTAGACGCTCGGGGCGTTCGAGGACGGGCATGCCGTGGCTTCGGGCTACTCGAAGCCGGCCTATCCACCGCGGTACCGGGGGAGGCGGTTTCACGTGAAACAGCGAGATGTGGTGAAACTGCTGGACGGGAGCCGTCCGACGATCCGTCGGTTTCGGTGGCTGCGGGTGAACCGTCCAGCGTCGCCCCATCCAGAGCCGCGCCATCCGGCGCTGCGCCGTGTAGCCACGCCACACCGTCCCGCCACTCTGAGGTGCTCACGCTCACCGATCCTTCCTCCTGCGCCCCCGCACGGGAGGCGCGACACGCTCAGCCAGCCGGGAAACCACGACGACCGTCGTTGGCGGCTGCACGATCGTTGCACCGCATTGGACGACCTCCACTGCCGCCCCTCCTATAGCCCGTATCGCGTGGACGTCTCTGGCGACTTCCTGCTCCGCACTGGCACCCTTGACCGCGAGTAGTCGCCCGCCCGGTGCCACCAACGGCAGGCACCAGCGCGCCAACCGCCTTAACGGAGCAACCGCCCGAGCTGTCACGACACCGCTGCGGCCAAGCTCATCCCGTACTCGCGGGTCTTCGGCGCGGCCGCGATGCACCGAGATCGTGAGACTGAGTTCGCCGACGACCTCCTGCAGCCACGCCACCCGCCGGGCCATCGGTTCCAGCAGAACGACGTGCAGGTCTGGTCGGGCCAGCGCCAGCGGTATCCCCGGCAGGCCTGCACCGGAACCTACGTCCAGCACCCGGCAGCTGCGAGGTATGAGTTCACCGAGTACGGCCGAGTTGAGCAGGTGGCGTTCCCACAGCCGGTCTGCTTCCCGGGGGCCGATGAGTCCTCGGTCAATCCCGCTGCTGGCGAGAAGCTCGGCGTAGCGTTCGGCAATCGGCACCCGGTCGCCGAACACCGCTTGGGCAGCAGTTCCGATGTCCGGCGGCGCCAGTGGTTTCACGTGGAACATCGACGCCGTCACACTGCGGGGTCGAAGTGCGGCTCAGCGCGGGCGGAAGACCACGACGCAACGTTGCGGTTCCTCGCCCTCACTTTCACTTTGCACCCCGTCCACTGCAGCCACTGCATCGTGCACGATCTTGCGCTCGAATGGAGTCATCGGCTGGAGCCGGATGGGCTGACCCCCACCGCGCACCCGTTCCGCGGTGGACCGACCCAGCTCGCTGAGCTCACTGCGGCGGGTAGACCGCCACTGCGCGATATCGAGCATCAACCGGCTACGAGCCCCAGTCTGTTGCTGAACGGCTAGTCGAGTGAGCTCCTGCAAAGCCTCCAGCACCGCACCGCGGGACCCCACCAGCTTCGCCAGGTCTTCCCCACCGTCGATGCTGACCATGGCCCGGCCGGCCTCGACGTCCAGATCGATATCGCCGTCGTAATCCACTAGATCGAGAAGTCGTTCGAGGTAGTCGCCCGCAACGTCGCCCTCCTGGACGAGAAGCTCCTCGCTTGCCGGCGCGTCGCGCACCGGTCGAGCTGTTCCGACCGCGCCATCAGTCTCGTCCGACGCATTCGCCTCGGTCACCGCCGCCTCAGTCGCCAGCGTCTCCGCCACAACTGCCTCCTCTCCGGACGATCGCGCCCTTAACGGCGCTTCCGGTTGGTCTTCTTCCGCGGTCGCGGGCGCTGCTGGATCATGCCAGGCCTCGAGGGACTGTCCCCGCGCGACCGTCCCTGGCCGTTGGATGACACTTCCGATCCGCCACCAGACTCCGTCAGCGCCGATCCGGTAGCGGTGGCCCCGTCCGGGGGCATCTCACTCGACACCACCGGCGCTGCACCGGCCTTCGCGTCTGGCCTCGCCGGGGCCGATTCCGCTCGATCGGAGTCCCCAGGCGCGCCCGTGTCGCTGTCGGCGGGACCAGCAGGAGTGCCAGCGGCGTCCTTCTTCGCCCGGATGGGCTTCTGACCAGGTCGCGGCGCCAGCGACTGACGCTGGGCAATCGCGGCTTCCTTCTTCTCGTCTTCTTCCGCGTCGATCCGGCGATAGACCACCCACTGCTGGGCCAGCGTCCACAGGTTGTTGGACAGCCAGTAGATCAAAATGGCCAACGGGAAGAACGGACCACCGGCCACCACGCCGAGCGGGAACAAGTACAACATCAGCTTGTTCATGATCGCGGCCTGCGGGTTCGCGGCCTGCGCCGGGTTCTGCCGCTGCACCGAATGCCGGGCGGTGAAGTAGGTGAGGATGCCCGCCACAATGGTCAGCGGGACCGCGACCACCGCGATCTCCCACCGCGTGATGTCCCCATAGCGGGCCAGCAACTCCTGCGACTCGGTGATGTAGGCCGCCAGCGGCACCCCGAACAGTCTCGCGTCCAGGAACGACGCCACATCGACCGCGCTGAACGCGTAGTTGCCAGTCTCACGGTTCTGCTCAGCAGTGAGGAACGGCCGGTTGAACGACCGGAGCACCTGGAACAAACCGATGAACACCGGGATCTGCACCAGCACCGGCAGGCAGCCCCCGAGTGGGTTGACCCCGTGCTCGGACTGCAGTTTCTGCATCTCGGCGGCCATCTTCTGGCGGTCGTCACCGTACTTCTTCTTCAGCTTCTGGATCTCCGGCGCGAACTCCTGCATCTTGCGCATCGAGCGGACCTGGCTGACGAACGGCTTGAACAACACCGCACGCAGCGTGAACACCAGGAACACCACCGCGAGCGCCCAGCCGACACCGCTATCCGGACCAAGCAGGTAGCCGAACACCTTGTGCCAGACCCAGAAGATGGCCGACACCGGGTAGTAGATGAAGTTCAGCACGAAGACTCACTCTCGGCGCGGGAGCGGGGTGATCTCGCTGGAGGAACCGGGTCCACCCCTCCAGGGTGCCAGGGTCCGCAACGAAGCAACCGTCGCGCGGTCAACCACGACCCGTGTAGCACCCCGTGAACGCTGAGCGCCTCGATTGCGTACGCGCTGCAGCTGGGGGAGAACCGGCAGCTTGGCGGTAGCGCCGGCGAGATCCACCGCCGGTAGATCCGCAACACGGATACCAGCAGCCGAACCACAGGACCGCTCGTATGAGCCGCGCCAGTGCCGGGAGTGCGGACCATCATCGCTCGATACCGATGCTTGCCCGCCGCAGCGCCCGATCGAGGTCTTCTGCCAGCTCCGCGCTGCCTGCCCCCGCCGACGACGGCAGCGCGCGTACCACCACCAACGCTCCGGGCGGTAGGTCCGCCAACCGACGCCGCATCAGATGTCGCAGCCGGCGCTGAACCCGGTGCCGGACCACCGAGCCGCCGACAGCGCGACCCACGATGAAACCCACCTTCGGGTCGGCTGGCGGCCCCACTGATGACACCGAATCACCGGCGCAGGCGCAGGCGAGATGAACGACGACAGAGCCGCGCGCCGCCCGGCGACCCCGCTGCACCGCCGTCGCGAAGTCATCGCGGCGGGTCAGTCGGGTGGCAGCGGGCAGCAACGGCAGGTATCCGGATAGTGGAAAGGATCAAGCCGACAACTCAGTACGACCCTTGCGACGCCGGGCAGCGATGATCGCCCGCCCGGCCCGAGTACGCATGCGCAGCCGGAACCCGTGGGTCCTCGCGCGACGACGGTTGTTCGGCTGAAACGTGCGCTTACCCTTGGCCACGGCTGTCGTTCTCCCGGTGCTGGTACTCGGTTCTCGGGGTGCAGGATCGCAGTCCTTCCGGTACTGCGGGTACACGAGAATGCCCGCCGGTGGGCGGTAGACGACCCGAGCCTAGGTGGCCGGTCCCGGCGCCGTCAAAACCAGCCTCCGGCGTCACTGTCCGGGCGACACGCCGTTACATCGGTGGTGCTTGCTTACACGGGGTTCTTGTGGCAGCACCCCAGGCTTGTCAGCTTGCGGCGCCTACGACATGGCCTCCGGGCCGCTGTCAGGGAGCTGGCACGTCGGGGACCCGAGGAGTGCGGCGATCACGGTCATACACAGCTGTGGACAACCTTGTGGACGCCCAGCTCTCTGAAGTCCATCACCGGCCGAAGGGGAGCAGCGGTGTCAGAGCGGCAAACCGATCTCGGCCAGGTGTGGAATGAGGTCGTTCGGGAGCTCTCCACCGGGACGCTGTCGCCGCAGCAAAGGGCCTGGATGCGCGTCACCCGCCCGATCGGCCTACTGGATGGCACCGCACTGCTGGCCGCACCCAGCGACTTCGCCAAAGACGCCATCGAGCGGGCACTCCGCGAACCGATCAGTGCGGCGCTGTCGCAGCGCCTGGGTCGGCAAGTCTCGCTGGCGGTAAAGGTCGACCACCCGATGCCGGTGCCTCCGCAGCTGCCACCGCAGTTCACCGCACCCGACACCGCGGTGCCAGACAGTTCCATAGCGGGCAGCGTCGCGACGAACGGCAACGCCACGGACGCGGGCACTGATCCGAGCGAGCACAGTGAGGAGGGGACCACCCTGGCTACCGTGCACGAAATCTGGGCTAACGTGGCTGTCCCAGGCGGCCAACCCGCGGCGCCCAACCGGCCTCCGAGTTCGCAGACCAAACTCAACGAGAAGTACACCTTCGATACCTTCGTCATCGGTGCGTCCAACCGGTTCGCGCATGCGGCGGCCGTGGCCGTATCGGAGGCGCCGGCGCGGGCCTATAACCCGCTGTTCGTCTGGGGCGAGTCGGGATTGGGCAAGACCCACCTGCTGCATGCCGTCGGGCACTACGCGCAGCGGCTGTTTCCCGGCATGCGGGTGCGCTACGTCTCCACCGAGGAGTTCACCAACGACTTCATCAACTCCCTGCGGGACGACCGCAAGGTGGCTTTCCAGCGGCGATACCGCGACGTGGACGTTCTCCTGGTGGACGACATCCAGTTCCTGGAGGGCAAGGAAGGAACCCAGGAGGAGTTCTTCCACACCTTCAACACCCTGCACAACGCGAACAAGCAGATCGTGATCTCCTCCGACCGCCCACCCAAGGGGCTGGGCACCCTGGAGGACCGGTTACGCACCCGGTTCGAGTGGGGTCTGATCACGGACATCCAACCGCCGGAGCTGGAGACCCGGATCGCCATCCTGCGCAAGAAGGCCGCCGGCGATCGGCTGGCCGCGCCGGACGACGTGCTGGAGTTCATCGCTGCCCGGATCGAACGCAATATCCGCGAGCTGGAGGGAGCTCTGATCCGCGTGACCGCCTTCGCCTCGCTGAACCGTCAACCGGTTGACAACCAGCTCGCTGAGATCGTGCTGCGCGATCTCATCCCCGACGATCAGGCTCACGAGATCGGCGCCCCCAACATCATGGCGGTGGTCGCGGAGTTCTTTGGGGTCACCATCGATGACCTGTGCGGGCCCGGCAAGACCAAGCATGTCGCCCAGGCCCGGCAGATCGCCATGTACCTGTGCCGGGAGCTGACCGACTTGTCGCTGCCGCGGATCGGGCAGACCTTCGGTGGTCGTGACCACACCACCGTGATGCACGCGGACCGAAAGATCCGCAAGGAGATGGCCGAACGCCGCCGCACCTACGACCAGGTCCAGGAGCTCACCTCCCGAATCAAGCAGCGCGCCCGCTCCTGACCAGCCCCGCACGGCGCGTTCTGGATGCAGACTGCGGTAAACGACCCGTGATTACCGC
>JALZCN010000137.1 GCA_030863045.1 Actinomycetota bacterium
ACCGCGAGGCGATCGAGCGCGGGATCACCGAGGCGATGTCCGGGATGGAGGGGGGCATCGACCCGAGCAACCCCGAGAGCATCCAGCAGCTGCTCAGCAGCGGCGTCCTCGAGCCGGAGGAGACCCCGGAGCAGCAGATGGCCCTGCGCCGGCTGGAGACCCTCCTGGCGCTGGTGGAGGGCTGGGTCGACGTCGTGGTTGCGGACGCCGTGGGCGAACGGCTTCCCGGTGCCGATGCGCTGCGCGAGACACTGCGACGGCGGCGCGCATCCGGGGGGCCCGCCGAGCAGACCTTCGCCACACTGGTGGGCCTGGAGCTGCGGCCGCGCAAACTCCGGGCGGCCTCCGAGTTGTGGCGAAAGCTCACCGAGCAGCACGGAATCGAGGACCGCGACGCCTTGTGGGGCCACCCGGACCTATTACCCACAGCCGAAGATCTTGATGACCCCACACGGTTCGTCGATCGGGCCGCAAGTCAGGCCGCCGAACTGGAGGACCCGATCGCCGCGCTGGAGCGCACCGCCGCGGCCGGCGCCCCCCGTGAGCAGTCTCCCGACGACTCCCAGGCTCCCGGCTCCGAAACAACTGATCCCAAGGCAATTAGCCCCGAGGCATTGGGGCCCGAGCCTCCCGACGACCAACCTCAGCGCCCTCCGGAGTAATGCCGTCACCCTGTTGATTCCAGGGCCGGCGCAGAATGCCGCTGTGCACAGCTGTGGGCAGACTGTGGATAACCAGTCAGGGCTGTGGACAGCCGTTTGAGCTACCTCGCCGCACGCACCAAGATTCCAAGACATGAGTCCGCCAAACGCCGCTGTTATGCCGTCTTATCTGCCGGAGCGGCTACGACTCGCGCCGGGCCGAGCGGCTGTGTGGCGCTCCCCCAGCTGCTTGCAGCTTGGGTTGGACCCACAACGCGCCATGGTGCTCGATGGCCTGCCGGAACCGCTCGCGGCGCTACTCAGGCGCATGGACGGAGTCCGCAGCACTGCAGAGCTGATCGCAACGGCCGAGACGGCCGGATCTCCAGCAGGAGATGCCCTCGCCATGCTCATCGATCTGCACCACAGCGGCCTGGTGCAGGACGCGTCGGCTGCCGACGACGGTGCACCGGGGTGGCACCGCGTGGCGCTGGCCACCGAGGCAACCAGCTGGTCAGTGCACACCACCTGCACAACACGACGCGTACTGCGCCACCGGCACGAGGCCGCGGTAGGGGTGGTCGGATCCGGCCGGGTGGCGGTGGCACTGGCAACCTTGCTGGCCGCAGCTGGGGTAGGCCAGGTCGCGGTGGAAGCCACTGGCACGGTCACCGCCGCAGACATCGGCACCGGTTACCTCCCGGACGATATCGGCAGGACCCGCGCGGCAGCGGCGACGGATGCCGTGCGCAGGTGCGCGCCCGGGGCGACCGTTACCCTTCCCCGCCAGCCGCACCTGATCGTGCTCTGTGATGTGGCAGTCCCCGAGCCGCTCATGGTGGCCGAGCTGCTCGCGGCCGGGATTCGCACCTGATCAGCTACGCCCACGAAGGAACGGCGGTGGTCGGCCCACTGGTGTGCCCAGGTCGCAGCAGCTGCCTGCATTGCGCCGAGCTACACCGCGCGGACTCCGACCTGGCCTGGCCCAAACTGGCGGCCCAGTTAGCCGGACAGGTCCAGACCGCTGGATTGGCCTGCACCCAGCTCGCTGCCGCGCTGACCGCTGACCAGGTACTCGCTGCATTGGCCGGACCACGAGCCGGTCTACCGGTCCCGCCGACGTGGGGAGCTGCGCTGGAAATGGACCCGGTGCGCGGCACGTTGCGTCGACACCCCCGGCCAGTCCACCCACGCTGCGGCTGCGGCGCCCGATGACGTCTCAACACCACTACTACCCGGGGCGGGCCCGGGAGACAATCACCCCGTGACCGACATCCCGCGCAAGGGCGCTGCGCGAACCGCCCGGCTCGCGAGCCTCCCGCTCGGGGTAGCGGGCCGGGTCGCCGCTGGGTGGGGCAAGCGGCTGGCCGGGCAGGACGCGCGGGACGTCAACGCTGAACTCAGCGCTCGTACCGCCGAGCAACTCTTCGCGGTGCTCGGCGAGCTCAAGGGCGGCGCGATGAAGTTCGGCCAAGCCCTGAGCGTGTTCGAGGCGGCGATCCCCGACGCGCTCGCAGCGCCGTACCGGGAGGCACTGACCAAACTGCAGTCCGCGGCACCGCCGATGTCGCGACGGTCCGTGCAGCGCGTACTTGACGAGCAACTCGGCTCGGGATGGCGCCGCCGCTTCGCCAACTTCTCCGATGAGCCTGCGGCAGCAGCCAGCATTGGCCAGGTGCACCGGGCGGTGTGGCATGACGGCCGTGAGGTCGCGGTCAAGGTGCAGTACCCGGGTGCAGACGAGGCGCTGCGCTCCGACTTGCGGCAACTGCAGAGGTTCAGCCGATTGTTCCAGGCAATCGTGCCCGGTATGGAGGTCAAGCCGCTGCTCGCCGAGTTGCAGGACCGGATGGTCGAGGAGCTCGATTACCGTGGCGAGGCCGATAACCAGCGCGCTTTCGCCGCCGCCTTCCGCGACCACTCCGAGATCACCGTGCCTGCTGTCGTCGCCAGTTCGCCGAAGGTGATGGTGTCGCATTGGGTCACCGGGACGCCAATGGCACAGATCATCCGCGCTGGTTCGCGGTCCGAGCGAGACGACATCGGTCGCAAGCTGTCGGAGTTCCACTCCTCCTCTCCCGCCCTCACTGGGTTACTGCACGCAGATCCGCACCCGGGCAACTTCCTGCGCCTGGATGACGGACGGTTGTGCGTACTGGACTTCGGCGCGTCGGCGAAGTTGCCGGGCGGACCCCCCCGCACCCTGGGCGTGGCAATCCGGCTGGCTGTCGAGGAACGCTCGGATGAGTTACTTGAGCTGCTGCGCTCGGAGGGCTTCGTCCGACCCGGCATGCAACTCCGGGCCGAGGATGTGCTGGCCTACCTCGGCCCGTTCGCCGAACCGGTACGCGATGAGACCTTCCACTTCACCCGGGCCTGGATGCAGTCTCAAGCCGAGCGCGTCGGCGACTTCTCCGGTCCGGACTTCCGGACCGGGCGAGCGCTCAACCTGCCACCCAGCTACCTGCTGATCCACCGGGTGACCACCGGGACGTTCGGTGTGCTGTGCCAGCTCGACGCCACTGTGCCGCTGCGCAGGATCGCTCAGCGCTGGCAACTGGGTTTCGCCAACTGATACCGGTCGTGGGCGCGGCGAGGCGGCCGCGGTCAAGGGCATCGATGCGGTGGTCGTTGTATGAATGCGTACACGGGACCGTGGGATTGGT
>JALZCN010000178.1 GCA_030863045.1 Actinomycetota bacterium
GGCGGCGATAGGGGAGACGTGCGACGTCGAGACCGTCTCCGCCGCGGGGGCGGCATGGACGAACCAGTTCATGCTGCAGCTCGGAATCATGCTCGCACCGTGCCTGGCGGAACCGGAAGGTCCCCTGGGCCGTCACGAAGCTGCTGGGTTTCATCCCTACGCGGAGTTTGCGGATTTCGGCGCCAAGGAGTCGTTAATTCTGGGCAAGACCGGCCCGCTACTGGCACCTGCGGCAGGTGGCGTGGTGACTCTTGCTTATGACTACCTGCTTTCCCGTCCAGAATCGGCTGGATACTTTCAGGACGCATCGCATCTCACGCAGCGCAAGATGACCCTCAAGGCGTGGTGGTCCAGAACCACAACCAGGCCGATGGACGGCGACTTCCACAAGTATATGTCCAGGGTGGTCGATGCTCATGTCAAGGACGGCGGGACGCATCCTCATGTCGTCATTCCAGCTGATTCGACCATCGCCCTCATGGGATGGGTTCAGATGAGAGTCATGACGGCGTTGAACACCATCGCTCCGGCAGTCGATGGTGAATATGTCTTCGGGAAGATTCCTGAACCTGCATCGGCCGCCGAGGTGGGCCAGGCATGGACGCGTATGCTGACCCTCCAGCTAGGAATCCTGCTCAAGCCTTACCTGGCGTCTCCCGCCGCCGTGCCTGCAATGGGCTGACGACGTCGCCGCCTCGTCCCCATCGTGGCCGGGAACCGCGTGGCGCCCCGAGATCGTTGTCCGGGTGACCCCGGCATCAGATCCGGGGTCCACACGGACGCGGTGGCGGCGCCTGCACGGGAGACTACGAGCGGGCCGCCAGGAGGAGGAATTTATGAGCATGTCACTGACCCGCCCTCGACAGGGCAAAGTCATCGCTGGGGTGTGCGCTGGGCTCGCCGATCGGTTCGGTTGGAGCGCCAACATGGTACGACTGTTGTTCGTGGTGTCCTGCCTGCTGCCCGGTCCGCAGTTTGTGATCTACCTGGTGCTCTGGGTGCTGATGCCCCAGCGGTCGTACTGACGGTCAGGGACGGCGCGGTTGCGGTAGGCGTTCGCGCAACCAGCCGTACCAGCCGGCGACGCCGTCGCCGGTGGTGGCCGACAGCTGCAACACCTCCACGCCGGGGTTCGCCCGGCGGGCACCGTCCAAGAAGGCGGCGACGTCGAAATTGACGTAGGGCAGTAGGTCGATCTTGTTGAGCAGGACCACGTCGGCAGCGCGGAACATCTGCGGGTACTTTCGCGGCTTCTCCGCACCCTCGGTGACCGAGGTGATGACCACCCGGGCCTGCTCTCCGAGGTCGAACAACGCCGGGCACACGAGGTTGCCGACGTTCTCGATCAGCACCACGGAGCTGTCCGGTGGGTCCAGCGTCCGCAGCCCACCGGCAAGCATCTGGGCGTCGAGATGGCAGCCGGACCCGGTGTTGATCTGCACTGCCGGCGCGCCGGTGGCGCGGATCCGGTCCGCGTCGAGCACCGTCTCCTGATCGCCCTCAACGACCGACACCCTCAGCTCGGTGCCCAGCTCCCGGATGGTGCGCTCAAGCAGGGTGGTCTTACCCGCTCCGGGTGAACTCATCAAGTTCACCGCGAGGATGCCGCGCTGCCCCAGCCACTCGCGGTTGCGCTCGGCGAGCGCGTCGTTGCGGGCCAGTACCGCCTGCTCAAGCGTGACAGTTCGGGTGTCAGCGGGCCCGTGCCCGTGTCCGTGCCCGTGTCCATGATCGTGCACGTGCTCGTGGTCTTCGAGGATCGTGCCGCCGGAGCAGCCACAGGTCGCGCACATCAGGCCATTACCTCAACTTCCCGAATCTTCAGTTCTTCTCCCGCGAGGAGTTCCCGGTTCGCGCTGCCGCACGCGCACAGGTCCAGCAGGTCGTTCAGCGCGAATTCCGCGGCGCAGTCCCGGCAGCGGGCCAGTCCTGTAGGTTGAACGATCTCCAACGACGCACCTTCGAGCGTGGTGCCCTCCGTCACAAGATCGAAGCAGAACCGTACCGAATCGGGTACCACGCCAGACAGTGTGCCGATCTCCAGGCAGACCCGCCGCACTGGCGCGTCTCCCATCCGTTCACAGACCGCGTGGACCACGCTCTGCGTGATCGCCATTTCATGCAAGAGCGCCCTCCTCGGCCTGCACCCAGTCCAGTCTCCTGCGGGAATCTTGTCAAGGGAGAGAGAATCCTCTGGTGCAGCACTGTATCCGAGTTGAGGTGCGGGTCGAGGGCGTCGTGCAGGGCGTGGGATTCCGGCCCTATGTCCATGGCCTGGCGAGCAGCCTCGGCCTGTCCGGCCACGTCGGCAACGACACCGCTGGGGTCTTCATTGAGGTGGAAGGAGCCGAGCGGGTAGTCAGCGAGTTTCTTGCTGCGCTACCGGCGAAAGCCCCGCCACTCGCCGTCATCGAGCGGGTCCGGACGAGCCCGATGAGTACCACCGGGGAACCGGGTTTCCACATCGTGTCCAGCAATGCCGCTGGTCGGCGGGACACTCTGATATCGGCCGACAGCGCAACCTGCGCGGACTGCCTTCGTGAACTGGCCGATCCCACCGACCGCCGCTACCACTACCCGTTCATCAACTGCACCAACTGCGGCCCGAGATTCACCATCGTGCGCGACGTGCCCTACGACCGGCCGTTCACCACGATGGCGCCGTTCGCGATGTGTCACGCCTGCGCCAGTGAATATCACGATCCCGCCGACCGGCGCTTCCATGCTCAGCCGGTGTGTTGCCCGGCCTGCGGGCCCCAGCTGCGGCTGCTCGCTGCCGATGGCACCGACCTACCCGGCGAACCGCTGGCGGCGGCTGCAGACCTGCTGACCGGCGGGGCGGTGGTGGCAATCAAGGGGCTCGGCGGCTACCACGTCGCGACGCTGGCCTCCGACGCTGCCGCGACCGCCCTGCTGCGCGCCCGTAAGCACCGCGAGGACAAGCCGTTTGCGGTGATGGTGGCCGACCTGGCCACCGCCCATGGGCTCTGCGTGATCAATTCAGTGGCAGAGCAGGTACTGACCGGACGGCGGCGACCGGTGGTGCTGCTGCCGCGCCGTCCGGACGCTCCCGTTGCGCCGGCCGTCGCGCCCGGCAACCGCAGTCTGGGTCTGATGTTGCCCTACACCCCGCTGCATCACCTGCTGTTGCGCGAAACCGCTGCTCCCATCGTTCTCACCAGCGGCAACGTTTCCGACGAGCCAATCGCCTACCGGGCCGACGACGCGCGTCAGCGGCTGACCGGGATCGCGGACGCTTTCTTGACTCACGATCGGGCGATCCACATGCGCACTGACGACTCGGTGGTGCGGGTGTTCCGCGGTGCTGAACTGCCGGTGCGACGGTCGCGCGGCTACGCACCCGAACCGCTGACTCTCGCGCAACCGGTGCCGAGACCGGTTCTCGGCTGCGGCGCCGAGCTCAAGAGCACCTTCTGCCTGGCCCGTGGACGCCACGCGTTCATGTCCCACCACATCGGTGATCTGGAGAACTACGAGACCTTGCGCTCGTTCACCGACGGCGTGGAGCATTTCCAGCGGCTGTTCGACATTGAGCCGGAGGTGGTCGCGCACGACCTGCACCCGGAGTACCTATCCACCAAGTACGCCCTGGAGCTGGCTGACGTGCAGCTCCGCAGCGTTGATCTCATTGGGGTGCAGCATCACCACGCGCACATCGCGTCCTGCCTGGCTGACAACGGTGCCGCCGGTCCGGTGCTCGGTGTGGCCTTTGACGGGCTGGGCTACGGCACCGACGGCACCTTGTGGGGTGGGGAGTTCCTGCTCGCTGATCTCGTCGGTTTCCAGCGGTTGGCGCACCTCGCCCCGGTTCCGATGCCGGGCGGCACCGCGGCCATCCGGCAGCCCTGGCGGATGGCCGCAGCCTACCTGGGCTCGGACGCCCCCCAAGAGCTGGTGCAGCGTCACGCCGAGCGCTGGGACGCGGTGCTGGCAATGGCTTCCCGGCAGGTCAACGCCCCGCTGACGTCAAGCGCCGGGAGGCTGTTCGACGCTGTCGCCGCGATCCTCGGGATCCGCGACTCGATCAATTACGAGGGCCAGGCCGCGGTGGAACTTGAGCAGCGGGCCGATCTGGCGGAGCGTGGAAGCTACCCCGCCGCGGTGACCGGCGGAGCTGACGGAGCCGCGCTGCAACTGCACGGCGCGGACCTGGTCCGGGCGGTGTTAGCCGACCTGCGGATGGGAGTGCCGCCGGAGGTCATCGCCACCCGCTTCCACCATGGTGTCGCCGATGCCATTGTCCGGGTCTGCCTGATGCTGCGGGAAACAACCGGGGTGGGCGTCGCCGCCTTATCCGGCGGCGTGTTCCAGAACGTGCTGCTACTGGAGCGCACTGTGGCACGGCTGGAGCGATCCGGCTTCCGAGTTCTCACCCACTCCCGCGTCCCCCCCAACGACGCCGGCATCAGCCTTGGTCAGGTCGCCGTCGCCGGCGCGCTACTGCGTTGTGGGGATGGAACGCAGTAATCGGGGCGCAGTTGCCGCGTTCTGGGGCAGAACGCGGACGGGCGCGTTTGGCGTGTTAAGGACTGTGGGGCCAGCGGGGCGGTGCGGCACCGCGGTTCATCGACCACGTCACACCGCCGAGCCGGCCCTCCTGCACGGACTCTGGTGAGCGCCGCCGGTAGGACTTTGATAGCTCGGCGGTGGCGTCCGCACGCTGGTTTAGCAGCAGGCAAGGGGGGCGGTAGGAGCAGCGTGCGCAGACCATCGGCGCCGGACTCGGATAAACCTCGAGGGCCGTACTGGTGGCGGTCCTGACCTCGCTGGCCAGGTCGGCGCCGGCCGCTGCCAGCTCAGCTTCGCCGCGCCGGATCCGGGTGCGGCGAAAGACGTCGGTGCTCTCAACATGTAACCGTTCGCCAGAGACGGTACCGCTGCGCGCATACAACCGGCGGTGACGTACTTGCGACCGCTCCACCGGCTGCGGGGCTTTGACACCCACCTCGCCCGCGTCGATATGAATCTCGTTGTATATCGTGCCCGCGATCTGCATCCCGAGGTAGAACTGTGGCCACGCCCAGCACCATGCGATTGTCCGCTCATCCAACTGGAGTGCGACGTGATCAGTCCAGTCGTCGGTGACCAGCCGGTGCTGGATAACCCAGTAGGCGTCGTCAGAGTCGATGGCGAGTAAGTCGACACGATCGTGGTACCGCATTTCGTCACCGGTGGGGGTAAGTAGGCTGACGTCCGGCGTCGCTGGGTCCGGAATGCTCACCTCGAAGTCAGTGTCGACGCGAATCGGGGTGAAGTGGTCAACCGTCGGCGCCCATGCTGCGTAAGCGTCGAGCAGCGCATGGCCGCGGTCCAGCGCCTCCTGGCGAGCCTTATCGTCGGCCGCAGCTTGAGCCTGGCGGTGCACCGATCGGTCCAGAGC
>JALZCN010000218.1 GCA_030863045.1 Actinomycetota bacterium
CGTCTTGCCCGTCCACCAGTCCCATGCCTTCGACGGCCACCGGCGTGCACACCGTGGGCAGGCCGGCGACCATGCTCTCGCCCACCTTGCCCTTGACACCGGCGCCGAACCGCAGTGGCGCCACCGACAGCCGGCACCGCCGGTGCAGCGGCCCCAGATCAGCCACCCAACCGTGCACCTCGACGGTCTCGCCGGCCAGCTGCTGCACGTCGGGCGACGGGTTGCTGCCCACCACGTGCAGCACCGCGCCCGGATGCCGGCGGTGCACTAACGGCAGGACGTCGCGGACCATCCACTGCATCGCGTCCCGGTTGGGCGGGTGGTCGAAGCTGCCAACGAACAGCAGCCCGGAGCGTCCCTGCGGCCCGGGCACCTCACAAGCCGGATAGTGGATATTGGATAGCACTCGTACGTCCGCCTCCGGGACCAGGCTGCGCAGCAGACTCTGCTCGGATTCCGAGACCACCAATGTCAGATCGGTGGCGCGCACCAGCCCCAGCTCGAGTTCCCGCGACGCGGCCGCCTTGCCTGCCAGGGCCGTCGCCGTCTGTTCGTCGCCCGTTGCGGCGGCGAGCTCGGCTTGCCGACCTAAGCGCACGAAGTGCAGGTCCACGGTGTCGTAACCGACCAGGCAGCGCGGTGCGAGCACCCGCAACTCCTCCAGCAACTTCCAGCCCACCTGCGGGCGGGACAACACCGCCAGCGTCAGCGCTGCACCCGC
The DNA here is from genome assembly GCA_030863045.1 of Actinomycetota bacterium. Taxonomy (GTDB): domain Bacteria; phylum Actinomycetota; class Actinomycetes; order Mycobacteriales; family Pseudonocardiaceae. Next base: position 722 of record JALZCN010000218.1, read on the forward strand.
CTGGCGCAGGAAGGTCTGCTGCCCCGCCGCGTCGGGGATCACGGTGATCCCGTGAGACTGCAACTCCCCGGTGTAAGGCTGCGGCAGCGCACCGTTGCACGGGAAGAACACCACTCGCCGGCCCAGCTCGACCAGCGTCAGCAGTAGCCGGTGCATGCGCATCGATCCGGAGTCCCGGTCGGGCATGGGTACCTGGTGGTCGGCGACGAGCACCAGGCCACCCCGGTGGCCTGCCGGCCCCCGCTGGCGCGCCAGCCACACATTGAGCTCGCTGGCACCCGGCAGGTGGTCGGCCAGGACCGAAGCCCACTTGTCCACGAACTGCGCACGGTTGATCTCTTGGTAGCGCTTGATGCCGGCGGTGAGGTCGGTGCCATGCGAGACGCCCTCGTGGTGCACCACCACCGCGCGGGGTTCGACGATGGTCCGGTGCCCGGTCGCCCGGATCGCGAAGGCCAGGTCGGTGTCTTCGTAGTAGGCGGGCGCATAGCGCTGGTCGAACCCGCCGAGGCGCTCGAACAGGTCCCGGCGTACCAGGATCGCCGCTCCGGAGCAGTAGTCGACGTCGCGCCGGACACCGAACTCAGGCGCACCAGCGTCGCAACCGCGCCCGTAGTTCCAGCCCGATCCGTCCGCCCAGATGATGCCGCCGCTTTCCTGCAGCCGTCCATCCGGGTACACCAGCATCGTGCCGACCAGGCCGATCCGGTCGTCGGAGTCTGCGGCGTCGACCAGCGCGTCCAGGGCACCGGGCCGGACCTCGGTGTCGTTGTTGAGGAACAGCAGGTAGGCCCCACGGGCGTGGCTCGCGCCGAGGTTGCATGCTCCGATGAAACCGAGATTGCGCTCGGTACGCACCAGCCGCACACCGGGGCTGGCGGCGACGAGCTCGGCGGTGTGATCCGGGGAGGCGTCGTCGACGACCAGCACCTCGAACGGGACGGTCGGGCGGTGCTGTTCGATGCTGAGTAGGCAGGCCCGGGTGTACTCCCACTTCCCGTGTACCGGCACGATGATGCTGAGCAGCGCAGATGTGCTGGTGCGTAGCTGCACCGGGCCGGGTGGGGCCGGGGCCGGGACGGGGACGGTCGACCCGCGGCCTAGTGCGCGCTCATAGAGGTCCCGGCGCAACGTCCCGCGCGGCGCGGAACGCTCCACCGCGCCCCGGTAGCGGGAGATCAGCCGCTGTGCGGTGGCCGACTGCTCCACGCGCAACGCCGACACCTCATGTTGCAGCTCGGTTGCCCGACGTTCGGCTTCTGCGGCTATCTCCTGTTGCCAGGCGGCCAGTGACTCCGCCCGCTGGGCCCGGCGCTGCGCGGCGGCCAGTTCACCACGCAGCCGGCGTACGTCGCCGTCCAGCCGTTCCAACCGTCGCGCGGCGATGCACCGATCGGCGTCGGCTCGCCGGCGCTGGTCGGCCAGCTCAGCGGAGAGCTCGGCGACCCGGTCACGGGCCTGGGTCAACGCGCGGTGCGCATCACGGACGAGGGTCAGGTTGGGATCAACCAGCGCACTGAGC
>JALZCN010000221.1 GCA_030863045.1 Actinomycetota bacterium
AGATAGTGTTCGATACAGCTTGTGGCCTCGACAGGGTCGACTCGTGGACGCCCCGGGATCTGCACGTCCGGCCTGAGGACCCGCCTGCGGTCACCGTGCATAGCGATCGGACCGGCGAGGACCGCGCGGCGCTGATACGAGCCAACAAGGATGAGTTGCGGCTGGACTGGGGAACGCGGGAGGCCGGCAGCTACGCCGGTTGGCTGCAGGTCGCTGAGAGCGTGCAGGCACCCGCGAGGTGACAGTGCATCTGTCGTTCTTCAATGAAAAGCTGATCCTGGAGCAGGTTGGTTGAGACTGAACTGGATCAAAGTCTGGACCGGCTGAGCGGGCAGGTGAGGCTTAAGGTTGAGGGAGGTGGGTGAACGCTCACTAATTCGCACGCGTACGCCACCTCCGGCATCGTCGGCCCTCCCACCGGGACACCTCATCCGTCACGCAACAGGCCCGTCAGGGGTTCTAGTCCCTTTGGGCGTGCATTTCTCTACACTGGTTTTGTTCCATTGTCCTCGCCCTTTTGGAGGGCCACTTGCCAGTCCTTGAACAGCAACTCGTACTTACCTGAGATCAAGGAGAGGAACGCTCTTATCGCCGGGCCAGCAGACATGTCAAAGGAATCGGGGAACAGGGGGTGTTCGTAGTCATCGAAGACAAGGATTCCTCTCGGTCGCGCCAGCCGCCAGCACATCGCGGCGTCTTGCAGCACGTCCCAGGTCATATGTGAGCCGTCGACGTAGATAAAGTCTAACGACTCCTCGGCGAGGAACGGCAGCACCTGCTGAGAACGACCACGCAGTTTAACGATATCCACGCACCCAGCGACACGGGTGTTGTAATCGAAGTTCCGCTCTTGTTCTTCATATTCTTGGAAAGGTTCAACGCAGATCAACCGGCTGTCCTTACCTGTAAGCAGGTGCTGTACGATCCAACACGCTGAGCGGCGCTCATAGGATCCGACCTCAACGGCTTGCAGACCGGGACTCCCGGCTAGGTGCCCGAAATGCTTCAACCAGTGCTCTTCGTGATACGAAAACCAGTCCTGGGTGTATCGGCCCGGCAAACTCAGCAGTACCCGCTGGAAAGAATCTATAATCAGATGACGAATCCGGCTCTTCGTGGACGCGGAGACCGAGTCCTGCATAATCACCAGCTCCAATAAGTAACGGATCTGCTCACGGCCGTAAGCCAGTCCGGCCTCGGTGATCCCGCCGGAGCAATGCCGGGCTTTCAGGCCCTCCAACTCCGCCACCGCGGCGTCCAGGATTGCAGGCACGTCCTTATCGTCGAGAGCCTGAGCACGTAGACATCTAAACCATGCCAGATACGAAGCGCGGAATGACTCGCTCAGAACTGCCACCCGTTGTCGTATCCACTTCGCCCGCGGCGACGATGTCTCCGGGTCCCGGTTGTCTGTGCTGAGGTCTGACGGTGGCACGCGATCGTCGGCGGTGGTCATCGCCGCATCGTCTCCTCGATGAGAATAGGGAGGTTCCAGTGGAGCCTGCTTGACGTAATGATCGACGAGTCCACCGTGACGACCCAACTCAGTTTAAGGCCGTGCTGGCATCGGCCCTCACATCAGCCCGACCGCTACACGGGCGCCGAGGTCCCAAAAGCTACGGTTATCGCATGGGCAGCCACAACCTTATCCGGTGGTTAAGGGAATCGTAAGACCAGGGCGCAGCGTACAAAACCCGCCGGGAGGGCCCAGTGAGAGGCGTTCGAGACTTTCGATTAACCGTCTCGTGTTCCATGGGACCGCGACTACGGGATCCAGTCCCAGTCGCACGCGCTCACCATCGCCGCGCGCGGACGGGAGCCCGTAGCGGTCGGCGAGGTCCTCCCAGTCGACCAACAGGCGGCTTACGCTGCCGCCCAACCGCTGGAGCATGTGCTCGGAGACGAACGCCCGTCCCACGAGACGGGTCAGCGCCAACAAGGTGGGGATCGCATTCGGACGCTCTGCGACACCGTCTGCGGTCTTGATGACGGCCGCAAGAAACTGTCCCTTTTTCTCTGCCCCCTCTTCCCCAACCACATGCCTTCGATCCCATTCATCCCCGGTAGGGGCGCAGATTACCTGGCAGACGCTCCTGTCCCGGCGCTGCAGGGCTCTACCTGCATGCCCGGCGGGCGCAACCCTCAACTAACAGTACGGTGTATCGCCGGGTTGCCACGCACCACCGGTGCAGTAGCCGTCGGCGTCGGCGAGGTGAAGGCGGGCGCGGGGAGGCGATCTCAGCTTGCCCTGAACGGGGCCGTACCAGGGCAGCAGGAGCGACGCCCGACAAAGAGGGTCTCCTACAACACTCGCGGCGGTCCTGCACCGCCGCAATGATGACGCACCCGCAGTCACCGATCGGCGTGGTGCGGATCGTGGTGCGAACTGAACGCCAATCATGCCTCAAGACGGGCGTGGTGCGAGCCTGTTAGCGATCATGGCGGTGGGTGGCCGCGGCGCCGGTAGTGGGTGTGACCGATCAATTCCTTCGGGACAGCCGCTGTGATGGAATCTTGGTCATGCCGTGGGGCGGGTGCGGAGCTCGTCGATTAGTTGGTCGCGCAGCGTGGGCTCGGCAGCGGCCAGGGTGACGAGGGCTCGTACCAGGAAACCCGGCGCCTAGCAACCGGTGGATGTCCAGAGCGAGCTGATCGAAGTCAGCGGCGGCGTCGGGCTCAAGCAGGACGGTGAATTTGCTGGGTGGCGGCGCTTCGGCGGGTGTCTGGCGTCGAGGCGCTGTTCGGGGCTGCTGTCGCGGTGGGACCTTCAGATCCGTAGTCCTAGCCGGTGCCTCGCCATTGCCTTGCCGGTCGTCCAGGAAGCTGGTGTTGTCCGGGATTCTGAGGACGGTCGCCACCATTCGTAGCTGTTGACGTAGCGATGGATGTAATCGAGCATATCCGTCCCAGACGCTGATCGCGCGTGGGTTGCCTGGGAGTGTCGCATCGTAACGATTGAACTGCGGTCTATGAGTTCGTGAGGAGGTCGCTATCTGCTGCTGCAGTGTTCTGGTCGATGTCAGTGTTTGCTGCACTCCCTCGTCCGAATGACTTGACGCGGGCGTCTCTGGAGCCCGAGACACTGGCTATGTAGACTAATGCGCTATGGCAGGTTGAGACGACGGCGTGTGTCTGGGCGGTGTTGAGGGCGCCGCTTGATGGCCCCGACACCGTCAGTGTCACGTGGAAGGGGACAACAATGGTGGATTATAGCCCAGAAGGTAAGTTTGGGATCAAGTACGAGAGCAGGCCGGGACCCAGGACAGTCGATCAGATGTATTCTATGATCGTCGGTCTCGTCGTGATCGTCCTCGGGATCATCGGGTTCCTCCAGACCGGCTTCACCAACTTCACCGAAATGACCGACCATAAGATTCTCGGGCTCGTGCACACGAACGGCTTCCACAACCTCGTGTATATCCTCGTTGGGCTGCTTTGGTGGCTGGGGGCATTCACGCTTACCCCGGCTGGCAACCAGGGGTTGAACATCGCGCTCGCTGGCACACTCGTGCTAGTCGCCGTCTTGGGTTTTTTGGGCTACATGGGTTTGCTGGGTATCCCCGGCGGGCTTAACATCGCCAACCTCCTGCACCTCGTGGTCGGTGTGGCGACCCTGATATTCGGTAGTGGCCTGGTCAGCGGTCGTCAACCCGCATAGGCGTAGGCGGCGAGACTCTGGGGCCGTGTTCCCTGGCAGCTAGGGAA
>JALZCN010000240.1 GCA_030863045.1 Actinomycetota bacterium
GTCTTGAGCTGCACGCGCCCGAGGTCGACGAAGACGTGCGGCGGAGTCTGTGCGCGAACCTGCACTACCTGCGCGGCGACGTCACCGACCCGGACTCACTCGCCCCGACCCTGGCGCAGGACGCTGATCCTGTCGTGGTGTACCTCGCGCTGCCCCACACACTGTTAGCCGACACCCAGCCTGGCCTCGCCCAGGTCGGCGTCCCGCAGGGCAGCCGGCTCGTCATCGAGAAACCCTTTGGTACGGGCCTGCATGATGCTCGGCGGCTCAATGTGTTCGTCCACTCGGCGTTCCCCGAGGACGCGGTGTTCCGGATCGATCACTTCCTCGCCAAGCAGACCGTGCTCAACCTCCTCGGTCTGCGCTTCGCGAACCGAGTCTTCGAACCGGTGTGGAACGCATTGCACGTCGAGCAGGTCGACATCGTCTGGGACGAGACTCTCGGGCTGGAGGGCCGCGCCGGCTATTACGACTCCGCCGGTGCGCTTCGGGACATGGTGCAGAACCACCTGTTGCAGTTGCTCGCGCTGGTGGCCATGGAGCCGCCTACCTCCCTCGACGAGCGCGCGCTGCGGGACCGCAAGGTCGACCTGCTGCGCGCGGTGCGCGCGCCTTCCCGCGCGGAGCTCGCGGGTGGCAGCCGTCGCGCCCGCTACAGCGCCGGCCCGGCACATCCGGCCTACGTCGACGAGCCAGGGGTCGATCCCAGCCGCCGCACCGAGACCTACGCCGAGCTGACCCTCGCCGTGGACAACTGGCGCTGGTCCGGGGTGCCGTTCCGGTTGCGTTCAGGCAAGGCTCTGGGCAGGGACCGCCGCGAGATCGTCGTCCGGTTTCGGCCGGTGCCGCATCTGCCATTCGCCGACGAGACCGAACCCGACGTCCTGCGGTTGAGCTTCGACCCCGACTCGATCTCCTTGGCAATCAACCTCAACGGTGCCGGCGAGTGGTTTGACCTCGAAAGAGAGCAGCTCACGGCACGTCTGACCAGCCAGCAGCTGCCGCCGTACAGCGTGCTACTCCTGGAGGTACTCGGCGGGGATCCGACCCTGTCCATCCGGAGTGACGAAGCTGAGGAGTGCTGGCGCATCATCGACCCCGTGCTCGCCGCGTGGGCCGACGACACCGTGCCACTGCAGGAGTACCCGGCTGGCTCATCCGGACCCGAACGGCTTCCTCCCGCTGGCATCCCCCCGCGGCAGGACAGGCCGTTCATCGAGGAGATCACAGTAGGCCAATGAAGCTGTCGCGACGGGAGCAAGGAATCCTCGTACGTCCAGCTGGCCTGGCGTCGACCGGGAGCATGTCGCGGTGCTGCTCGCTCAGGAGCGGGGCTCGATGACGAGTCGGGGTTCGCCGCGGTTGCAGTAGGCCTCGAGGCGGATGACTGTGCCGTTGGTGTCGAGGTCGAGGTGAATGTCCTCGTCGGGGCCCAGGTCGGTGCTGACGACGATCGCATCGGGCGCCGGCTGCCAATCGAGCACGGTTGCGGTTCGTCCGATGCACTGCACGGTGAGGGTGGCTAACTGGTGGTGGTAGGTGCTCTGTTGGGGCGGCGCCGGCTCAGGCGACACCTCGTAGCGGTGCTGGGCGACGCTGAAGTCCTCACCGAGCGGGCCTGAGCCGCGCAGCACGTCTCCGACGATACTGATCGCGACGAAGCCAACGCCGGTCGCCAGGATGGTTACCGCGATCCAGCTGACTACCGAGATGATGCGTTGGCGCACCGGTCCAGTGTGCGTCGTGATCAATACGCGTATTGCTAAAGCAGCGTTAACCGAAATCTAAATGCCTGATCAGACGGTGCACAATGGGGTCAGGAATCGCCGCGGCGGGGGTACCGTTTTCGCCATGCCACTGGCACTGATCGTCGAGGACGATTCCGCGATTCGGTCGGCGCTGTGTCGCGCCCTGGGCGAGCGTGACTACGCCGTGTGCTCGGCGGGGACCGGGATGGGTGGGGTACAACTGGCGGTCGGGTCCGGCGGCCCGGACATCGTGCTGCTTGATCTCGGGCTGCCCGACATCGACGGCGTTGATGCGCTGCGGATGATCCGCGCAGTCAGCCGGGTCCCAGTGATCGTGGTGACCGCCCGGGACGAGGATGCGGCCGTGGTACTCGCCCTCGACGCCGGCGCCGACGACTACATGGTCAAGCCGTTCAGCGGCGCGCAGCTGGAGGCCCGGATCCGCGCCGTGCTACGACGTAGCGGAGGTCTGGAACCGCCGGCGCTGTTGCGGGTGGGGGAGCTGGTGATCGATACCGGGGCCCGGGAGGCGCGGCTGGCTGACGAGTTGCTCGATCTTCGGCCGCGCGAGTTCGATCTGTTGGCCTATCTGGCTGCCCGGGCCGGCCAGGTGGTGACCCGCCGGGAACTGCTCACGGAGGTGTGGAGCCAGCCTTACGGCGGGGCAGACAAGACCGTCGACGTACATCTGTCCTGGCTGCGCCGCAAGCTGGGTGAACCCGCCGAGGCACCGCGCTACCTGCACACCGTTCGCGGTGTCGGGATCAAACTGTTAGCGCCCTGACATGCGCCGCCAGCTCGTCGTCATGGTCGTCACAATCGCGTCGATGATCCTGGTCGCGCTGCTGGTGCCGATGGCGGTGCTGATCCAGCGTTTCGCCTTCGAAGACGCACTCGCCGCGGCCAGCCTGGAGGTGCACGCCACCGAGACGGTTGTGTCATTCCGCGAGCGGGCCGACCTGGTCACCCTCTTGGAAATCCTCAACGCGGACGCGGAGCATCGCCGGACCACCGTGCTGTTCGCCGATGGTGACGCGATCGGACCAGACCGGAACGTGACCGACGACGTGCAGCGAGCCCGCGTGACCGGCCAAGCGATCAGCAACGACACCGAACAGGGCGCGGAAATCCTCGTCCCGGTTGCCCGTGGGGCCAAACCCGGAGACCCGGAGAACGCGACGCCAGACCCAAACCACATCGCGGTCATCCGAGTGATCATCAATAGCGACGTGGTAAACCGGGAGGTGTTGGTCTCCTGGGCGATCATCACCGCCCTCGGGCTTGGGTTGCTGGCGCTGGCGATCTTGGTGGCCAACCGGCTTGCCCACCGGCTGCTCCGACCGGTGAACGCCCTGGCGCACACCGCCGAGGAGCTCGAAGCCGGCCGATTGGAGGCTCGCGCCGACATCACTGGGCCACCTGAGCTGCGCGAAGTCGGCCAGGCGCTGAACCGGTTGGCCGGACGCATCCGCGAGCTACTCGCCGCCGAGCGCGAATCGGTCGCCGACATCTCCCACCGGCTCCGGACCCCGATCGCAGCGGTCCGGCTGGAGGCTGAGCAGCTGACCGACCCCGACGAGCGCAACACGATGACGGCAGGTATCGACTCAGTGAGTAGGGAACTGGGCCACGTCATCCAGGAGGCCCGCCGGCCGATGCGCGAGGGCCTCGGGGCATCCTGCGACGCAGCGGCGGTGGTCCGTGAACGAACCGAGTTCTGGTCGGTGCTCGCGGAAGACCAACATCGCAGTATGAGGGTCACTGTGCCCCCCGAACCGGTACCGGTGAAGGTCGCGGCCGGGGACCTGGCCGCCGCAGTGGACGCCCTGCTAGAGAACGTGTTCGCCCACACCGCCGAAGGGGTGGCCTTCGACGTGCTGATCGTGAAATCCGGCAACGGGCACGGCGGTGCCTCGCTCATCGTCGCCGACCACGGCGAGGGCTTCCCCAACGCATCGGCGGTGCTGCACCGGGGCATCAGCGGTGCTGGCTCCACCGGACTCGGTATGGACATCGTCCGCCGGACCGCCGAAGCCTCCGGCGGCCGTGTGGTCGTCGAGAATTCTCCAGTCGGTGGCGCCCGTGTGATTGCCGACCTCGGAGCACCCGAGACGCGATAGCAGCGGCGATTCCCTGTACTTCGTTAAGGGACTCTTAAGTCTGCGATAGACGTCAGTACAGACGTTAACGGAGTCTTAAATTCCTGATATGCGCCGGTACCTGTGCTTTATCTCTGAGATGAATGGTGAGTAACGTCGTGGTCGCATGGATAAGGAATAGCGTATTCACGAAGGATATATGACATGCCCTGGCGCGGCTCAACCACTATGAGCCAGCATGAATCACCCACTGTGGACCCGTCGGCGGGGCCGCGCCTGGGGTGGCTCGTCATCGGGCTGGCAGTGGTGTCGGTGGCCGGGTTCGGTGCATGGGCGGGCGACCTGCCGGTGCCAGCGCAGATCACGGTAATCGTGTTCGTGTCTGCGCTGCTGTTGTGGGTCGGCACTCGGCTGGATGAGACGCTGGTGGCGTTAGGCGCCGCGGTGGTGCTGGTGCTCGCCGGAGTGCTGAACGACACCGCCTTCTTCGGGACGCTCGCCGGCTCCACAATCTGGCTGCTGAATGCGGCGTTTGTGCTCGCCGCGGGGGTGAGCAGTACCGGGCTGACCACCCGGATGGCGACCCGGCTGGTGGCGAGGGCCAGGTCGGTGCGGCAGCTGGCGCACTGGGTTACCGCCGCATTGGCGACCACGGCGTTCGCGGTGCCGGCAACATCCGGAAGAGCGGCCCTGGCCGTGCCGGTGTTCGTCGCGCTGGCCCGGGTACTGGCCGACCGACCCCGGGTGGTGCGAGCGTTGGCGGTGCTCTTCCCGACGGTCATCCTGCTGTCGGCGGTAGCGACGCTGATCGGGGCCGGTGCTCACCTGGTCATGAATCAGATCCTGGCCGCGTCGACCGGGATGAGCGTGACTTTCGGGCAGTGGTTGCTTCTCGGGGTGCCGTTGGCCGTGGTCTCCGCGCACATCGCAGCCGAGCTGGTGCTGGCGCTGTTCACGCGTCCCGCGGATCGGCGGGTTGCGTTGCGGGTACCGGTGGCGGCCATCGCCGAGCAGGTCGACACACCGGTCACCGGTCGGCTGTCCGCCGCGCAGCGTCGCGCCGCGTTCGTGCTCACCGCAGTGGTGCTCGCCTGGTGCACAGGGTCGTTGCACGGTCTGGATCCGGCGCTGGTGGCGCTGGCCGGGGCGTTGGTGCTGTCCGCACCACGGGTAGGTGTGGTCTCCCTCGGGGACGCTCTCAAGGGTGTGCCGTGGTCGCTACTGCTGTTCATGGCCGCGACCGCGGCGCTCGCTGCCGCGCTGATCACCTCCGGTGCGGCAGGCTGGCTGGCCGGTGCGGTGTTCGGGCCACTCGGCAGCGGCCCGCCGTGGCTGTTTCTCGCCGTGGTGGTCGTGGCCAGTGTGGCGGCGCACCTGGTGATCCAATCCCGCACCGCGCGGTCTTCGGTGCTGGTGCCACTGGTCGTGCCGGCGGCGATAGTGCTCGGATTGAACCCGGTGGCCGTGGCCTTCGCCTCGACCGCGGCCGCGGGCTTTTGCCACACCCTGACCTCGTCGGCCAAGCCGGTGGCCATGTTCGCCCGTATCGACGATGTGACCACCTATGACGCCCGTGACCTACTACGGCTCTCGGCGTGGTTGGCACCGCTGACCGCGGTCCTCGTCTTGGGCTGCTCGCTGTTCGTCTGGCCGCATCTGGGCCTGCCGCTGCGCTGAGCTGGCAGAGCCCTGATCGGAAACCCGAACGACCTGGGAGGTACGTCATGCCCACAACACTGCGCCGCTTCGTCGTCGCGCCGAGTGGATTCAAGGAGAGCCTGTCCGCCGAGCTCGTCGCCGACGCCATCACCGCCGGTATCCGTCGCGTCGTGCCCGCCGCGGACGTGCGAAGCCTGCCGCTGGTCGATGGTGGCGAGGGTTCCGCCGCCACCCTGGCCGCCGCAACCCACGGACAACTCATCCCGGTCACCGTCACGGGCCCGGTCGGTGACCCCGTGCCGGCGCACATCGCGATCCTGGGCGGCGCCGGTCCGCGCACCGCAGTGGTGGAGATGGCCACCGCGGCCGGCCTGCGGCTGGTCCCCCGATCACTGCGCAACCCCGGAGCTACCACCAGTTACGGGGTCGGGCAACTGATCATGTCCGCGGTCGAGGCCGGAGCCGAACGAATCCTCGTCGGCTGCGGTGACTCGGGCACATGCGACGGCGGCGCCGGGGCACTGCAGGCGCTGGGTGCCCGAGTTCGCACCGCACTCGGCGACGACATCGGATACGGCGGAGCCGCACTCACCGAGGTCGACTCCCTCGACCTGACCGGCCTCCATCCGCGCCTGCACGACATCGAGGTGCTCGTGGCAGTCAATCCGCACAACATGCTCTGCGGTGCGCGGGGCGTCGCCCGGGTGTTCGGCCCGCAGAAAGGCGCCACGCCTGAGCAGGTTGACACCCTGTCGGAAGCGATGGATCAGTGGGCCAAGATTCTCGAACGCGACACCGGCCTGGACCTTCGCGCCGTTGCCGGCTCCGGCGCCTCCGGCGGGCTCGGCGCCGGCCTGGCCGCCGGGCTCGGCGCCCGCCTACTGCCCCGATTCGAGGTCATGTTCAACCACGTCGACCTCGACGCCGCCCTCGCCACCGCCGATCTGGTCATCACCGCCGAAGGCGCGATCGACGACCAAACCCCGCGCGGCAAGATCCCGGCCGAGGTCGCTCGCCGAGCCAAGCGCCACGGCAAGCCCGTCATCGCGCTGGCCGGCACCATCGGAGCCACCGCCCACGTCAACTACGACATCGGCATCGACGCCTACGCCGGCATCCTGCCCACACCCGTCGACCTCGAACACGCCCTCCGGCACGGCGCCCAGTACCTCACCGACGCCACCGAACGCACCCTGCGCCTGATCCTGGTCGGCGCCGCACTCACCGCCGCATGATGGGCTCTTTCGACTCCGCCAGCGGCAGGGCCCCGCCACTCCGGGACTGAAACCCCCGCCGCAGCGGCGAATGAATCACACAGCATCTGACGCGGCGCACTGATCTATCTCCGGCCCAGAAGCAGGACCATCCCAAACACTCGACCGGTCGACGCGGCGACGTCGCCGTTCGCGGGATCTTGCTCATTCCACTTGCGACCCCTCAACAGAGGAACCGTCCGCTGGAACGTCCAACCTGTGGGTCAAGAGATAGCGGCCCGGTCGAGCAGCGCGGCGGTGCGCCACCTGCGCTGCGCGTGCGACTCACTCAGGCGACCGGATCGCGGACGTAACTGCGCACGACGTCGATCCCAACAACCTCCGGCGCACCGGCCGGTTCGGGGGCCCGGTAGAGCCGCACGCCCTCCTCGTAGGCCAGGCGTTGTACGGCGTCCTCGGCGGCGCGGATCGCCCACCGGCGTGCGGTAGCGGCCGCACCGTATGACGCAAGCTCGGCCCAGTGCCGGGCGATGTCAGCGAGGTACTCGGACAGGTCACCGGCGAACTGCGTCTCGATTGACTCGGCGACGGCGCGGTGCAGCGCGGTACGGTCGGCGGTCGTGAGCGACGCCTCGACCGCGTCGCGGGTCAGCGCATGGACGAACCGGTGGTCGCCGGTGTCACCGACCCGATCGAGCAGGCCGCATGCGATCGCCTCGTCAATGAGCGGAAGGCAGTGCGCGACTGGTTCGTCGAGCGTCGCGGCGACCAGCACCAGTGAGAAGTCTCGCCCGACGATGGCCGCTGCCTGCACTAACCGGCGGCAGCCGACGGAGGCACGATCGAGCCGCGCACTGACGACGTCGAGCACGGTGCGCGGCGGCCGGTCCGGACGCCATGTGCCGTCGGCCATCGCGCGGGCGATCTCGCGGACGAACAACGGGTTGCCGCCGGTGACCTCGAGGACGGCGCGGGCATCGGCTGTGGCAGTCGTCGTCGACAGCTGCTCGCGCACCTCGGCGAGACCGAAGCCCCGCAGGTCAAGCCGCCCGACCGCCGGTGACCTGAGCAGGTCGGGTAGTACCCGGGGAAGGACGCTTGCAGGTTCAACGTCGCGGAACGCGGCGAAGACGAGCAGTCGCGCGTCGGCGAGTTGGTCAGCGAGGTGGCACAGGACCAGCAGCGACGGTTCGTCGCCCCGGTGGATGTCGTCGAGGATGACGACCAGGCCGCTCTTATCGGCGACGCGACGCACCGCCTCGGTCACGCCGTCGAAGATTAGAAACCGGTCCTCGGGCGACTCAACATCACCAGCGAGCACGGTGCCGGGGTCAACTCCGAGCGAGCGGAGCACCTGGCGCCACGGCCAGTACGCCGGCGCACCCTCAGCTTCGACGCAACGTCCCCACGCGACGGCGGTGCCGCCCGCGAGGGTCATGCCAGCAAGTTCCTGAGCCAGCCTGGTCTTGCCGATGCCCGGCTCGCCGACGCAGAGGACGAGCCGGCCCGCACCGCCGCGAGCAGCACCGAGCCACGTAGCCAACATCTCGAGCTCGCGGCGCCGTCCGAGGATGCCGCCGCCCACGGCGTGCACCGAGCCTGTCCTGGG
>JALZCN010000244.1 GCA_030863045.1 Actinomycetota bacterium
GGATGACGGGGTGCGGGTCTACTTGGACACCTCTCCGGTTATCGACGAGTGGCGCGACCAAGGGGCTACGATCTTCACTGTGATGGTCCCCGTCACCGCGGGCCCGCACACCTTGACCGTTGAGTACTACCAGGGCGGCGGCGGAGCGGTGGCTCGTGCCAGCTATGCGGGTCTGCCCGATCCCCAGGCTCCGCCCCCGCCTCCGCCTGGCGGCTGTACCGCTAACTGCGGGGGATCCTGGCAGGTGCTGTCTTACCAGGCCGCGGTGCGCTCGATTCACGCCACCGTGCTCAAGAACGGCAAGGTCCTGCTCATCGCCGGCTCTGGGAACAACCAGGCCGATTTCGACGCACAGGCGTTTAACGCAGCAGTCTGGGATCCGAACACCGGGCAGTTCACTACTCTCCAGGCTCCCATCGACCTGTTCTGCACCGGCCACACCCAGCTCCCCGACGGCCGGGTGCTGCTTGGCGGGGGAACAAAGAACTACCCGACACCGACGGCGAACTTTCAGGGATCGGCAGGCAGCTACCTCTTCGATCCAGACACCAACACCTTCACCGCAACCAACGACATGCCAGGGGGCGGCCACTGGTACCCGTCATTGGTGAACTTGGGCAATGGTGATGTCTTCGCAACCGGCGGCCTCAATGAGGACGGCTCGGGCAATGTCGCGGTCGAGATGTTCAGCAACAGCTCCAGCCAATGGAAACCGTTAAGCCAGGTGCAACAAACGTACCGGTATTGGGGCTTGTATCCGGTGATGATCTTGATGGCGGATGGCCGCCTGCTGTACACGGGAGTGCACACGTTCGGGGACGCACTGCCGAACACCACGGGCTCGGCGATCTACGATATCAACACCGGCCAGGTCACCGAGATAAACGGCCTGCGGGATATCAACTTCCGCGACCAGGGTGCGTCGGTCCTGCTTCCGCCCGCGCAGCTGCAAAAGGTGCTCGACCTCGGTGGCGGCAACTCTTACAGCAACATCGACCCCACGCAGCACACCGATATGATCGACATGACGGCCCCCAACCCGTCGTGGGTACCCGGACCCGATCTGCCGGCGGCGAAGATGTACGTGAGCGCGGTCATCCTTCCGGACGGCAAAGTCTTCGAAACCGGAGGCAGCCTGCACAACCGCGCTGATGCTGTGCACGAGGCGTCGATGTACGATCCGGTCACGAACGCGTTCACGTCCATGCCGGCGGACCCGGAAGACCGGATGTATCACTCCGAGGCCTTCCTCCTCCAGGATGGACGGGTGGTCGCGATCGGAAATAACCCGGCTGACGGATCGTTCAGTCTGACGATCTCAATCTATTCGCCATGGTACATGTCGCTGCCGCGGCCGGAGATCATCAGCGCACCCAGCACGATAACCTACGGCTCCACGCAAAGTTTGTCCGTGACGGGCAACATAGGACGGGCAACCCTCATACGGCCCGCCTCAGTCACTCACTCCTCGGACCCCAATCAGCGGAGCGTGGACCTGGACGTAAGCGGGTCCGGATCGAACATCGCGGTGCAGATACCAAACAACAGAAACCTTTTACCGCCTGGATACTACATGTTGTTTGTCCAAGACATGGACGGCGTGCCGTCAGTAGCGAAATGGGTGCAGGTCGGATGAACAGAATGACCCAGGTCATGTTGGCGGCCCTCGCGGCGACGGCGCTTGGTGCGGCACCGACATCGTCGTCAGCGGCGTCGAGCTCTCCGACATTGTCGGCAGTGCAGACGGCTCGACCGCAAGTTCAGGTTCTCGCGCAGCAGTCGGCCCCCAAGAAATCCGTCGACATTCCACTGTGGATCGACGGCTGCGACCACAACTACGTGGACGCGAGCCGAAGAAGAGAGAACATCTGCGTCCCATTGAATGGTCCGCGAGGACGGCCCGTCGACTGCGCTTACCTAAAGAAACTCAAAATCAGCGCGCTCATCGTCAGAGGAACCGATCAAAAACGTCTCGCCGGTCAGGGTCGGATGGCGCCACAGGGCAAGATCGTGTGCGGGTAGGAAGCGGGTGGATTCGCTAATTCAGCGACAGTAAATGCTGCTGGAGACCGCGGCCGTACGGGGTTGGCGTACCGTCATACGATTCGATCAAGCCGAACTGATCGCAACGCCAGTTCTCCTCGTCTCCTGGGAGTCCTGCATTCCAGGTCCAGACCAGGTAGCTCAAATTCTGGCGATCCGCCCATTGCATGAAGCTAGTGATGAACGTCTCTGAGCACTCACCTCTCTTTTCACCTAGCTCGCTGACGATCACCGGTAGGCGATCAGCGGGCTGCAGAATGTTGGACCGCCAGCATGACTGGTCGTCGCACCCATTGCCGTGATAGAGATGGTACACCGCCGCCATTTGATTGAGAGGATCGCGGGGTAAATGGCTCAGTAACCCGTTGAACGCACTAGCCCATTGCAGGCCATCAAGCAAGATAGGCTGGCTTGCACCGGCGTTACGGATCGTGTCAATCAGCAATTGCATCCCGGCAGCTTGCCAAGTTCCCGGATCTGTGGTTCCGTCGCCCAAATCGATGCCCGAGAC
>JALZCN010000247.1 GCA_030863045.1 Actinomycetota bacterium
CTCTTCAACCTGGTGACCAGTCAGCCACTCATCGAGCAGGTAGCCAGCGTCACGCTGGTGCGCGCCGCCGTGGCGTCCGCGACCTGCCACGAAATCTGTCTCGCAGCTTGATCGCCCCATCCTCCGGTTACGGTGTGCTGAGCAGTCGGGTGCGCAGGGCCTGGTCGGTGGCGCAGTCGATCGCTGTCCAGGCCATGGCGATGGCTCCGTCCCGTAGAGCCTGATCGGCCGCTGGGCTGATGCAGTGGGCAGCGAATTCGGGCTGGTGGTTGACGGCCGGGAGCGAGTCGATGCCGATCCCGGGATGGATCGAGGGGATGACCAGCGACACGTTGCCCATGTCGGTCGAGGCCGCAGCGTGAGGGTCAGGCGGTTCAAAGGTGCGACCCAGCGCCTCGGCGTTGCGTCGATAGGCGGCGGCAATATCGGGATCGTGGTGCATCTCGGCGTAGGGCTCGAAGCGGGGCAACACGTCCAAGGTGGCACCCGTGGCCAGCGCCCCGGCTTGCCAGCAGCGCATCACGCGCTCCTTCATCACCTCCAATTCCCTTATGGTGGCGCCCCGGATCACGTATTCGGCTTCGGTGTGGGCGGGCACGATATTGGGCGCTTCCCCACCATGGGTCACGATCCCGTGAACCCGGTCGCTGGCGCGGATGTGCTGGCGCAGCAGGCCGATGGCCACCCCGGCGATGGTGAGCGCGTCGGCGGCGTTGATGCCAAGCTCCGGGTAGGCGGAGGCGTGGGCCTCCTTGCCGGTGTAGCGGATGCGGAAGCGCTGACCGGCGATGATGGGCCACTCGACGACATCGACGGGAGCCGGGTGGGTCATCATCGCCAGGTGGGCGCCGGCGAAAACGCCCCGCTGCAGCAGCAAGATCTTCCCGCCGCCGCCTTCCTCGGCCGGCGTGCCCATCACCCGCACGGTGAGCCCGAGCTCGTCGGCGACCGCGGCCAGGGCCACACCGGCACCCACTGCGGTGGCCGCGATCACGTTATGGCCGCAGGCGTGCCCGATACCGGGAAGCGCGTCGTACTCAGCGCAGATCACCACCTGCAGTGGTCCCCACCCGGCCCGGGCCTCAAAAGCGGTAGGCAGCTCACCGATCCCGCTCGCCACCGAAAAGCCGTAACCGGTCAGGGCCTCACCCAGCCAAGCACACGCCCGCTGCTCTTCCCACTTGAGTTCCGGGTGAGCGTGAATGCGGTGGCCCAGAGCGACAAGGTCTGCTTCGGCGCGGTCGAAGGCGGCTCGGGCGGCGGTCTTCGGGTCCATCAGCCCAGCTTATGGCGTGTCGGCTGGATCCAGCGTGCCCCAAACAGCCGACTTCAGCTGTGCCCATCGCGGGCGACTAATGTGCAAAGGGCACTGGCCCAGGGCCAAGGTCGCCCACCGTGTAAAATCTGTGTTTCCACACCAGACGTGCGGACTGCGATGACCCGCAATAACTAATGCGCACCAGGCCCACGTTGTGACGGATACTGCAATTGCGTGATAGTAACAGCTGACGAACCGGCCGTAAGCCTTGCGGTCAACGGTAGACATCCCGGCGGTGGCTGATGTCCAGAACCTGGACCGTCTGACTGCTGTCATCGATGGTGTACCGGACTCGGTACTCCCCGCGCCGAGCCCGCCAGTAGCCCTCGAAAGGCTTGCGCAGCGGCGCTGCCACCCGATGGGGGTTCTCGCCAGGGGCCCATAGAGGAACTCCACGCATGCTGCGGCGACGGCTTCCGGCAGTTGCTCGGTGAGTTGGCGTGCCGCAGTACGGGCCACGTGTACCCGGTAGGTCACTCGGGTTGGGTCCGGTATCGCTCGTCGGTCAAAGCTCGCACCTGCTGCTCGTCGAGCACATCACCGGCAGCGAAGTCGGTCTCCGAGCGGCGGATCCGCTCCTGGACCTGCGTGTCGGCGAGCAGCTCCAGAGTCGCTTCAATGGACTCGAGATCCTCCGCGGCGAGCAGCACGACGTACTCCCGGCCGTTGCGGGTGATGTGGACACGCTCGTGAGTGCGCCCGACCTCGTCCGCAATCTCGGACAGCCGGGCCTGCGCTTCGGACAACGGGATCGTGCTCATGGACCAGGGGCCACGCGATGGCAGCCCGGCGGCCAGCGTGATGACCAAGGCGGGAGCCCACTCGACCCCCAGCACGTGGGAGTAGGCGCGTCTGTCCTGGCCAGTGGCGATGCAGTGCCGTGCGCGGCCGGTCGATGTGCGGGTCGCCTACCCGCATGCAGGGCGTGTGGTCCCCAACCGCGCTTTTCGTCCCGACCCCGATTGGCCGTCCGGCGGTGCGTCGTGGCTGACCCTCTGCGCTAGTCGCGATCCTACTCCGTGTCAGCCCGTGCGATTGGCGTGCCAGGTGTCGTAATGCCTTTCCGATGCCTGACTACCATTGATGATCTTGCACGCCTGGAGAGCCGTGTGACGCACTTTGGTCGTGCTGTCAAGGTGCATGTCCATCCGCCCCGCTGATCAGTGGCCGAGTGGCTAGCCGGCAACCGACGTCAGTTCACCCGTCCGGGTAACGCTCATCGCGTCAAGACGCATGAGTTTAGGCCTATCCTGACCGGGGTACTTCGCCTGTCCGATGCTGCACAATATATTGGAGTAATGCCATGAGTTTCGCTGACAAGGCCAAGGAAAAGGTCGAAGAGTTAAAGGACAAGGTCAAAGACGTCGCGGGTATGGCGACGGGTGACGACCGCGAAGGCGTCTCCGCCTCCGATACAACGCCGAGCGGCCCACACGGGGTCGGAATGTCGACTAGTACGTCGGGAAACGAGCCATCGCTAACCGGTTCCGAAGAGTCCCACCGTGAGGATCGGCTCGACGCCGGTGTTTCTGGCGAGCAGAATGTGGATCCGGGAAGCCCGTCCATGCGTACAGGGGACCAAGGGGGCTGATCTGCTCCAAGGCCCTAAATGGGGACTGTTGCGTCGGTGGAAAACAAGATCAGCCTGCTGAACAAATAGGTCTGTTGCATCGGCGGAAGGCGGGGTCAGGGAGGCTGTGCCGATGCGCTGTCGTCCTCGTTGAGTACCGCCACCGCAGTCTGGTTTCGCGGGTTTCGCTTGCCGCCGGAGGTGATCGCGGTGGCGGTGCGGTGGAACCTGCGCTTTGGGCGCTCGTACCGTGATGTGGAGGAGCTGCTGGCCGAACGCGGTATCGAGGTGGATCACGTCACCATCTATCGCTGGGTGCAGCGGTTCACCCCGCTGTTTATCGACGCCGCGCGGCCGTGTCGGCACGCCCCCGGGGATCGGTGGTTCGTCGATGAGACGTACACCAAAGTCACGGGCCGATGGACTTACCTGTACCGGGCGATCGACCAGTTCGGCAGGTCATCGACGTCCTCGCCGTGGAGAAATGGGATCTGGCAGCCGCCCGTCGCTTCTTCGCCCACGGGCTTGAGCAGGCTCCGCGACGAGTGAGGTGACCACCGATCGGGCGCCGGCCTACTTACGGGTGCTCGATGAGGCCATCGAAGCAGATCACGGCCGGCTGGCATCCCGGCTGCGGCCTATGCGTGGCCTAAAGCGGCTGCGGTCAGCACAGGTGATCAGTGCGGGGCACGCTTTCGTCCAGAACCTGCGTCCGGGCACTACGAGCTCGGCGTTGACCCAGCCGTGGCCTTGTGGGTGGCGGCCGCGTTCGACGAGCTGGCCCTGGCGATCGACCAAACCAAAGGATCACGGTCTCGCGTGCCTCGGCTTCGCCAAGTGCGACAACGCCCCTGGGACGCGTTCGACCTGGACCAGCGCGCCCTGAAGGTCGGCAAAGCTTGCAGCGGGTTAGGGGGAGCTTCGGCTAGTCCTACCAAGTCGAGGTCCTTCGAGCGCCCAGTACCGCTACCGGCCGTGTGCGTTCGAGCGCTCAAGGTCACCGCGCCAAGCAAGCTGTGGAATTCTCGCCGCAGGCGTGTCCGGCTGTGGACTCGTGTTCACGATTTTGGTGGGCACGCCGATCGAGCCCGACAGCCTACGGCGTAGCTGGTACGCACTTCGGGAGCGGGCCGGCTTACCCAACGTGCGGCTTCACAACCTGCGGCACAGTTGCGTCACCCTGCTACTTGAATCGACCTACGCGTGCCGCCACACATCGTTATGCGCATCGTCGGGCATGCCACGCTCGACGTGACCATGGGGATCTACGGCGCGAGCGCACCCCGCATGATGTGATCGCGTACCTGGCAAGATCACTGGTGTGGCCCAGTTCTAGGGATGGGGGAAGGGTTGGCGGTACAGGTGTATGCCGCGAGGAGCTCGGTTGTTCAGGGTGGCAGCCTGGACTTTCATCTCAACGATGATTCGGGCAGTGGTCTCGACGCGAGTTTGGTGATTAGTGAGTTTGTGACAGGGTTGGAGATGATGCGGTGTGATGTTCGTGTTAGCGCGCATCCGACTCCGGATGATCCCGCCGCTGACCGGGGATGGCCGATCGGATTCACTTTGCGGGTACCAATTTCGTGGCCGAGTGGCTTGTATGCTGTGGATTTCGAGCCTGGGGTTCCTGGACAGGATCGCGCGCTGTTTGTGGTGCGTTCTGCCGATCCCGGGGCTGCGGCACGTATCCTGGTTTCGATCCCGTTTCCGACATTTCATGCTTACGTCCTGAGTGGTGAGACCGGTGCCTCGCCGTACTGGAATGAACAACCAGATCGAGGGCGGCGGGTGAGCCTACACCGACCGCGAGCGAATGGACCGAAATGGGAGAAGTCGATTCTGCAGTGGCTTGCCGACAGTGGTTATCTTGTCGACTATTGTTCTGCGTTTGACCTGCACACTGGCCTCGATCTGCTTAGTGACTATCAGTTGCTGGTGTGTATCGGCCACGACGAGTACTGGACGGCCCAGATGCGCGACACGGCAGAACGATTTCTCGCAGAAGGGGGCAATATGGCCTTTTTTACGGGGAACACGTGCTGGTGGCAATTCCGCCTGGAGGATGGTGGTCGTACGTTCGTGTGCTACCGTGACGCAACGGAAGATCCGCTTACAGGAATTGATAACGCACATGTGACAGTCGAGTGGAGCAGCGCCCCGGTCAACCGCCCGGAAAATACTCTTACCGGGACCAGTTTTCGCCGTGGCGCGGGGTGCTGGGGCAATACCGCCGTGATGGCCGACGCGGCATGGACAGCGACGTTCGCCGATCATTGGGTGTTCGAGGGAACCGGGCTTGTCGACGGTGACACATTTGGGATAGGGACGGTAGGTTACGAGACCGACGCTGTTGACGTGGTGGAAGACAACGGCGTCCCCCGGATCACCGGCCGAGACGGCGCCCCGCCATCGTTTGTGGTGCTGGCGTGCGCGGAGTTGTCCGACTGGCGTCGCTGGGGCCAGGGGGGCGCGGCCACCATGGGCGTGTTTCGGGCGATCGGCGGTGGGACGGTGTTCAACGCGGCCACCACCGGCTGGGGCAATGGACTCGGCATCGCTGCGGATCCCATTGTCGATCGCATCACCCGTAACGTGTTGACTAAGCTTTCCCGTCCGTGGCCGGCAAATAATTGGGAGCGCATCGGGCACGCGAATTCGGTCACGACGCTAACAGCTTGCGAAAATGTCCTTTCGCCGCAGATGCTCACAATGCACTGTGGGTTCGCGATCCGGTCGGCCAGAACGTGAATTGGGCACGGGTGGGGACTGCGAATTTCGTTCGCGCGATGACGAGTCCCCGCGAGGCGATTGGCGGCCAACCGATTGGACTCTACACCGTCACCACCGACGCCCGGTTGTGGCGGCGAGAGCCAGCGATGCGCGACGTAGAATGGATCGAGATCGGGGTTGCGCCCACAGTAATAGCGCTCGCCGCAAGCTATGAAGGACTCTTCGGTGCTACGTCGACAAATGACCTCCTATACCTTAGATTCGACCAGCTCGGATCCGGCGCGGACTGGACATGGGTTGGGGAGGCCAGCAATGTAGTGGCGATGACCAATCTGAACGGTCGACTATTCTGCGTCACATCAGATCGGACGCTGTGGATGCGACCACCGCTGCTGCACCAGACGCACTGGACCGCCATCGACACCGTGCCCGACGACGCAACGGGCCTAGCCGGCCACGCCGGAAGGCTCATCATGAGCACCGCCACCGATCAACTATGGTGGCGCGACGCGGCGCGATGACAGGATGCACAGATAAGTACGCCTGGTCCATTACTCGTCCCAAGCCTGCAGCACTCGACCTGGCGTTATCGGCGTATCCAGGGTGAACTCGCCGGACTCGGCTACCAGCTTGCGCCCAGCACCGTGTGGTTGATCTTGAAGCGAGCTGGCGTGGACCCCGCGCCTCGCCGCGACGGGCCGAGTTGGCGACAGTTCTTGACTGCCCAAGCACACCCGAGTCACAGCCCGACTCGCCTCCGACGCCGCGATCAGCTCGGTGGGTTGATCCACGAATACGCCCAGGTCGCATGACGTGGGATGACCTATTCGGCACCCACAGGTACACAGCCGCGGTCTACTTCGAGTCCGACTCGGCGAGCAGCTCCTCAACATCGAGGTAGAGCCGAAGCAGCACCCAATTCGTGATCGCAAAAATCACGCAGCACGAGCGACGGACACCTCGAGGGTGATCGCCTGGGTGTCGCTGTCGTACTCGCTCGGGTCACCCTCCAGCGCAACGCGATCGCATCCATGCACTGACGCTGGCGTCCTCGCGGGTCGCCGTGCCGCCGCCGTTGATGTGCAGAGCAGGTACGCGGAAATGCCAGGTATTCGCCTTCTCATCGAAGAACAACTCGGCTCGCAGCGTGGTGCTCATATGATCACCATCCATTCGCTTCCGTAGCTCAGCAAGGCGGGCCGTCGACCAGGACAGTGTCGTGTTGGCATCCTGGTCCGGCCTCGGCGGCACCAGGCCCACCCACGATCTCGCGCACCCACACCACCATGCGCGTGCTCAAGTGCACCGCGCAGCGCGTCCTGGCTCTGCGCGCCGAAGCCAACGAGCTGCAAGCCGAACGACGCATCAACCCAGCCTGCCCGACCTTGTCCCCACTGATGCCACGTCCCGCCCGCAGGACCGTAGCTCTGCCAACGCCCGGCCGTACACGTCGACACCAGCAGCAAGGTCTTCTCCTCAATCCCCGGTGCATTGCCGACGACGGGACTATGCGAGGTACGGCTACCCTTGCCAGGCTGGCTAAGGTTCACCTCCTAGAGGGAGTGACTCTGATGGAAATGCAGGAAAGCGGCGCGACCGAGCAGGAAAGCGGCGCGACCGAGCAGGAAAGCGGCGAGGACAAGGATGAGTCGCTCGTGGAGAGGATGGAGCAGGCGGCTCAGCGAGCCAAGGAGGAGTCGGGACAGTCGACGGATGTAGACCCGGGGGACCAGTAGCAGCAGGACAGCCCCAGGAGTCCTTCAACTGATGTGTAGGACAGGTTCGACGACTGTCGGTGACGTCGCTCGACACGTACGTTGGCCTGGACCACGAACGCGGTGGTGTAGGCGACGAAAGCTGCGTGCTGGTTACTTTCCCCTTGGGTCAGAGCGGAGCCGTCTCAGCCGCCACTGACAACGACCTGCTGCAGGAGCAACGGCTGGCCTCCGCTTGGAGACGAACAGGCCGTTACCGGGCGATCGAGCAGTACGGCCAGGTCATCGCCGTCCTGTTCGCCGAGCGCGGGATCGATGTCGATCACGTCACCATCTATCGATGGGTGCATTGGTTCACGCGGGACTGTTGCATTAAGCGACCGGCTCGCCCAACCCTTCGGAGCCTGCTTCCCAGAAGCCACGCGGCAGGCCTTCAGACCGGACTTCCGCAGATGGTGAGCACACATTGGCCTGGATTCGGATTCTGAGCTGGGCAGACGTCGGTGGGGTCGGGCAGGGTCGTATTACTACTGGCGGCGCCGGGAGCCGAGGAGCAGGTGGTCGGCGGCTGGGTGAAGTTGATGAACTTGAGCGGGTCGGGCAGGTCGAGGGCGGCCAGGACGGCGCGTTGGCCGGAGTGGTCTGGGAGCGTTGGGCCACTTGATCGTGCGGGGTGGCGAGGGTGACCAGGTCCATCCCGTCGAGCTCATGGAGCAGGTTGCGCCAGGTGTCGCTGGTGCTGTTGTCGATAATCCGGATGAACAGCAGCGCCAACCACCAGATTAGCCTCGGCCGGTGCATAAGCGGTCCCGCTACGGCAAGCTGCCTCTCAAGGTGACTCGACGGGAGCGAGGCCGATGTCAGGGCACGCGGACGGTGCGCCTTTCCTGTTCGCCGCGATCACGACCGTGCGGAGGGGCGCCCTACGGGAATGAACGGAACCTGTGGCGCGTGCGGGAATGAGAACCGGAAGGGCTGCAAGTTCTGCACGCAGTGCGGAGCCGCGTTGGCGCTGGCGTGCCCGGCATGCGGCGCTCCCATCGAGCCCGGCGAACGGTTCTGCGGGAAGTGCGGCGCCCGGCTGAGGGAGGCATCCTCCATAAATGCCGAGGTCTCAAGGCCCGCTCCGGCGGGGACAGAGCTGGAGGGAGAGCGCAAGCAGCTCTCGGTCCTTTTCGCCGACGTGCAAGGGTCGATGGACCTTCAGGAAAGGCTGGATCCGGAGGTGTGGGCCGGGATCATGAACCGCTTCGTCCAGATCCTGGCGGAGGGGATCCGGCGCTTCGGGGGGACGGTCGACAAGTTCACCGGTGACGGGATCATGGCCCTCTTCGGTGCCCCGATAGCCCAGGAGGATCATGCACGCCGCGCCTGCCACGCTGCCTGGCACCTGACCAAAGCGGTGGCCGCCTACGCTGAGGACCTGCGGTCTTCTCTGGGCGTCGACTTCCACGTTCGTCTCGGGCTCAACTCGGGCGAGGTGGTGGTGGGCCGGGTGGGTAAGGACGTCCGCCTCGATCCGACCGCGCTGGGCCACACGGTCGGTTTGGCTCAGCGCATGGAGACGCTGGCCGAACCGGGCCGGGTCTACCTCAC
>JALZCN010000250.1 GCA_030863045.1 Actinomycetota bacterium
CTCCCGTCTACATCAAAGGCTCACGGCCTTGCGCTTTAGTAGGAGTCCATCCCGTCCCGGCGTTGCCTGCCCATTAGGCGCTTTAATTGGGCGGCTCGCCCGCGGGGCGCTCACGCCCGACGGCCGACGTTGTCTGGTCGACCACGACGGTGATGTCCGAGCTTGGCAGGAAGCCAACAGGAGGGAGCGTCGCCTTCCACGCCAGCGGGAACGTGCGGGCTGCGGTGAACAGCGCCTATGTCACGCAGACCATGGACGCGGTCGACTCCGGTACCGGACCAGCGATCCTGCCAGGTACGCGCGTGCGGTATCCACGCTGCTCGCCGAGCTCGACAACCTCAGTCTTCCCGACGACCGGAGTGCGGAGCTGCGGCTGGCCGCGGAGGAAGTTGCGGCGGAAGCCGCCAGCCAAGCCGGACGAGGGCAAGCTTCGCCGCTGGGCGGCGTCATCGTCAAGGGGCTCGGGGCGGTGACCACGTCCGCGTTCGGTGGTAGCGCCGCCCGCTACATCGTGGACCTGCTCAGCTCCGCGTCGTGAATTCCGGCTTACAGGCCATCTGGACTGGGGGAGTTAGCGGAACTGAGTTGAAGGAACATGCCCTGCAACGACCGCCAGCACGAGGACACCCAGCTTGACACGTACGCCCAGGTGGTGGCATACAGGCCACGCCTGGCCGGTACTGCGCGTCATACAATAAATAATCGGATTAATTGCGCGGCGGCCAGTGAAGAGCAGGCTCACGTGATTGTCTACAAAGTTGGACAGGATGGAAAAAAGTGACTGCTCAAAACGGGTCGAGGATGGTACGTCGAGTCAATCCAAACCGTGCTAGCGCATTCACCGTGTGACATGGCAGAGCGAACGAAAACTTTGTTGAACATTTTGAGCGCATCGCATGAGCTCGATAGAGTCGGAACTGCATTTCCGTGGCACCTAGAACGCTCGTATGTTTGATGACGCGTATCGTGTTACCCACTGCAGCTGAAGTTCTGATCGCCTTTACCGGCTCTTCGCAGCGAAGCTGAGAACCAGGTGAGGGAGCCGGGAGTAGAGCTGCGGGGCTCCCCCGGCCTCGGCCGGCATAGCCTCGCGAGCAGAGTTGATCTCGCAGCGGTAGCGAAACGGAAGCGCAACCACACCATTGGTCCATGCTTAACGGTGTACAACCACCACACGACCTCTCGGCTACCAACAACGTGCTCGTGCGGAATATGTACCGGAGGACTCTAACAATGTCGTTGAACTTGGCCCAGGTCGGTGGTGCTGGGCTTGGCTTTTCTGACCCTACGAGGTGCTGAATGAGTGCCGCAGCGCGTGCAGGTCACGCAGCTGTGCCGACCACCGCATACTCCCCGCAACACGGGATCACCGGGATCGCCACGTGCCGACCGGAGATCGTCCGAGTCGTGTGGGTGGCTCAGCGGGTGATACCGGTGTGTCCTATTGAGTAGCGTCCTGGTTGAGGCCACACGCACAGTCCATGCGGGCCGGCCCCGACCGGGATCTTGTTGATGAGGGCGCCGTTGCTGGTGGACAGCACGTAGACGACGTTGTCATAGCGGCCCGAGAGCCATAATTGGGTGCCGTCGGCGGTGAGGTTGCCCATGTCGGGGCTGCCCCCGCCGGGGATCTGCCACTTGGTGATCGGTGTCCCGCTGTCAGCGGTGAGCACGCTGACGCTGCCTTCTCCGCGGTTGGAGACGAACAATCGCTTCGCGTCGCGGGATAGGTAAAGCCCGTGCGCGCAGCGACCGGTGGGGATGAAGCGCTGCACCATGGTGGCCGCACGGTCGAGCATCCATAACCCGCCAGCGTCACAGTCGGCCACGTAGTAGGCCGAGCCGTCCGGGGCGAGCTTGACGTCTTGGGGTCCCATGTGGGTGTGCCGGGCCGGCATGGGGATCACCCTCAACAACTGGTGCGAGGCCACGTCGACCACGGCGACTGCGCCGGCGAATTCGCAGCTGAACACGACGGTACGACCGTCGGCAGAGAATTCGGCATGGTTGATACCAGCACATGCCGGGGTTGGCGTGACATCGCGTTGGATCCAGCTGTGCGGGTCGTACCAGACCAGCTCCCGCCGAGCTTCGGCCACCGATATCGCGTACTTCCCGTCCGGGGTGAAGTACATGTTATACGGGTCGATTACGGGGATCCGCTGACCGGGCAGGCCGGTGGTCGGGTCGAAAGCCAGTAGGTGGTTGTCCCGAGAATCGGTGACGTAGAGGGTCCGCATGTCATAGGAAGGCACGACGTGCTGTGGCTGACGCCCCGTCGGGTAGCGGGCGATCACCGTGAAGGTCGCCGGATCGATTACCCACATATCACCAGAGTTGGTATGTGGTACATAGACCAGCGGCCGGTCCGCGCGCACCGCAGGTGACAGCATCTCTGCACCGGCGGCGGCGTAGACATTGTCTGGATCGACCAATGCTGGCATCCCCGGCAGTCCGCTCACTGCGGACACCCCTGGTGCGGTGCCGGGATGGTCTGGTGTGCTCATGGGATGCGTCGGGCTGGGGGAGTCCGGCGTGAAAACCCGACCACCACAGCCGCCCAGCACCGCAACGATGAGCAGCGCGACGAGCTGCAGCGGCTGACGACTCTGCATGGCTTAGTCCAGCAGCTCCCCGCTCGCCCCCTCCGACAATGACCGTCCGGCCAGATCGAGCAGTACACCAACAAGCGCGACCACCGTGTCTCCTCCGCTGCTGACGGGTATACGACCGGGGGCACTATTGCATTGAGCGTTCGGTCCACCCGAGC
>JALZCN010000282.1 GCA_030863045.1 Actinomycetota bacterium
CAGGTATACCGCCCCGATCAGCGCCTCGGTGGTGTCGGCCAGGATGCTGGACTTGTTCCGGCCTCCGGTGAGCTCCTCCCCCCGGCCCAGCAGCAAGTACTCACCCAGGCCGTGGGTTCCCAGTCCACGAGCCACGCCGGCCAGCGCATGCATGTTGACCACGCTGGCGCGCAGCTTGGCGAGCTGCCCCTCGGGCAGGTCGGGGTGGGTGCGGAACAGATGGTCGGTGACGACAACTCCGAGCACGGCGTCGCCGAGGAACTCCAGGCGTTCATTGGGCTCGAGGCCACCGCTCTCGTAGGCGTAGGAGCGGTGAGTGAGTGCAAGAGTCAACAGCTCGGCATCGAGTTCGACGCCGAGCGCGTTGATCAGCGGGGTCAGATCCGGTTGGGGACCCCGCGACGGCCGGTACCCCAAGGGTTACGTAGCGTCGTAGAGTCAGGCCGGCCGAACGACTTGGCGGCCGTCGTATTTCCCACAGTGCGGGCAGAGCACGTGCGGCGGCTTCGGTTGCCGGCAGGCGCGGTTGGAACACTCCGCGAGGGTAGGTGCGGTGGTCTTCCACTGGGCCCGCCGCGAGCGGGTATTCGACCGCGACATCCTGCGCTTGGGGACGGCCACGTTACTCGTTCTCCTCTTCGCTTGCGCGCAACCGCTGCTTCAGTGCGGCCCAGCGCGGGTCTATCGTCTCATGCCAGTGATCCGTACCGAGTTCCACCCGCTTGCCGCCGCATTCCGGACATAGCCCGAGGCAGTCGTCGCTGCAGAGCGGGGCCTGCGGCAGTGCCAACAGGACTGCGTCGTGGACCACCGGCTCGAGGTCGATCAGGTCGTCGACGACCCGGCTGACCTCGTCGGGAGCCGTGCTGGCGTCGGTTGCCGTGTCCGGGTAGGCGAACAGCTCGAGCAGCTCGACCTCAAGCCGGTCCGCCAGTGGATCCAGACATCGGGCGCACTGCCCGGCGAGCAGGGCCGACACCGTGCCGGACGCCAGCACTCCCTCGACGACCGATTCCAGCCGCACGTCCAGGGACATCTCGGTGCCCGCGACAATCCCGATCACGTCCGTTCCCAGCGCGGTCGGTAGCCGGATTTCCCGGTGGTAGGAGCGCATCGCCCCGGGACGCCTGCCCAGGTCCCGGGTGTCGATCACCCAAGGTGCGGACGGGTCGGGGCGCGCGGGGGCGGCATTACTCGGCATCAGAGTTGTCAGGGTAGGTGATCGGGCAAGGGACTCAGCCCCGGTACTCGCCGGCCCCGACCGGCAGTGACCCGCCGCGGGGCAGCCGGTCTCGCCCGATGCTGCGCAAGGTGCGGTTGAGCAGATCCTCGAACTCCGTGAGGGTGCCCTCGACATAGGCGTCACATTCCGAGCGAAGCCGGTGCGCCTCGGCGCTCGCCTCATCGTGGATCCGGGCGGCCTCAACGCGGGCCGCCTGCACTACCTGGGTGTGCTCGACCAGCCGGGCCTGTTCGGCTCGGCCGTCCGCTACCGCACGATCGTAGGCGGCCCTCCCCGCTGCGGTCATCCGTTCGGCCTCCGCCTCGGCGCGGCGGGTGAGATCCTGGTACTCCTGACGTCCGGTGGCCGCAATGCGCTCGGCTTCGGCTTGCGCGTCAGCGACCATCGATTCAGCACGTGCGCGAGCCTCCGCCACCAAACGGGTAGCCTCGTCGCGGGCCTCGGTCACCGCCCGCTCTGCCTCGGTGCGAGCGTCCTCGCGCTGGCGCTGCGTCTCCTGTCGCGCGGTTTCCACGAGCTCGTCCCGATGGTCCAGGACGTCCTGCGCGTCGTCGAGCTCAGCGGGGATAGCATCGCGGATGTCGTCGAGGAGCTCCAGCACGTCCCCACGGGGGACCACGCAGCTGGAGGTCATTGGCACCCCACGCGCCTCTTCCACAGTGGTCACGAGCTCGTCGAGCGCCTCGAAAACTCGGTACACCGGCCCCTCCTCGCGGTCACCATCCACAGTCACCAGTGTGATCGGTCGGGCCGCCCAGATGCGGGAGCCGCGCCTGGCGTGTCTGTCGCGTCTCTTGCGGCGGGTATCAATGCCGCTGTCGGCCAAGCCGGTTGAGGAGGCGCTGGTGCACCGTGGCGGGCAGCAGGTGACCGATGTCACCGCCGTAAGCGGCCACCTCCTTGACGACTGAGCTGGACAGGTAGCTGTAGTGCGGTTTGCTCGGGAGAAACATGGTGTCCACTCCGGACAGCTGGTAGTTCAGCTGGGCCATCTGCAACTCGTAGTCGAAGTCACTGACCGCGCGCAGACCCTTGACGATCGCCGCGATCCCGTTGGCAGTGCAGTAGTCCACGAGTAGCCCGTGCCAGGAGTCGACCCGGACATTGGGCAGGTGTTCGGTGATCTCCTTCAACATCGACATCCGGTCGGAGACTTCGAACAGGTAGCGCTTCGTTTTGTTGATCATGACGGCGACCGCGACATCGTCGAATTGGCTCGCAGCCCGCTCGATGATGTCGAGGTGTCCGTTGGTGGCGGGGTCGTAAGAGCCCGGGCACACCGCGCGCCTCATGGCGCGCAACCGTAGTACACAGCGGTGTCGCCATACCGCCGGTACGTGAGCGCAAACACACCATCGGGCCAGGTAGGCGTGGGTGCTTTGGCTGGACGCTCCACCACGAGCAGCGCGGCCGGTGCCAGCCAGCCCCTACCGACCAGCGCACTCAACACACCGGTCAGCGCAGCCTCGCCTAGCCCGTAGGGCGGGTCAGCGAGCACCACGTCGTAGGGGCGGCCCGGATCGCCCCGCAACACCAGCATCACATCAGCAGTAATCACCTCTGCACCGGGTATTCCGAGCGTCTCTACGTTGCGGCGCAGCACAGCGGCGGCGCGCGGATCGGACTCCACGAACCGTACGTGCGCCGCTCCGCGGGACAGCGCCTCCAGCCCCAGCGCGCCGGATCCAGCGTAAAGGTCGAGCACGCGGACGCCGTCGAGGTCCCGACGTGCCTCTAATGCGCTGAACACCGCCTCCCGGACTCGGTCCGACGTCGGCCGAGTGCCGTGCGGCGGCACAGCCAGCCGCCTGCCCCCAGCCACCCCCGCCACGATCCGCACCACGGTCCCATGATGACGTTCCGCTCTCCGGCGCCAATGGGGGCTTCGCCGCCGGGCACGCTCACGAGGAGCGCAGCTCCAAAAGCAGGTCGCCGCCCTCGACCTGTTGCACGGTTTTGATCGCCAGGCGGGCCACCGTGCCGCTCTTGGGTGCGGCGATGCCAGCCTCCATCTTCATCGCCTCGATGGTGGCCACCGGCTGACCTGCAGCCACGGTGTCTCCTTCAGACACCTGCAGGGTGACCACGCCTGCGAAAGGCGCGGCGATCTGGTTGCTGTTGTTACGGTCGGCCTTCTCGGCCGCTGGGACCTGTGAGGTGATGGAGTGGTCCCGGACCTGCAACGGTCGCAGCTGCCCGTTGAGTGAGCACATCACGGTGCGCATGCCGCGTTCGTCAGCGTCACCGATGGCCTGCAGGCGGATCAGCAACCGCACCCCTGGATCGAGGTCCACGGCGTACTCCTCACCGGGACGCAGCCCGTAGAAGAACTCCTTGCTGGGCAGCACGGAGGTGTCGCCGTAAGCAGCACGGTGCTCGTCGAACTCCGCCGTCGGGCCGGCGAACAGCAGCCGGTTCAGGGTGTGCGTCGGGTCCTCCTTCAGACCCTGCCGATCCTGTGTGGACAGTTCCGCAATCCCCCGCGGCTCGCTTCGGCCTGCCAGCGCCTTGCTGCGCAAGGGTTCGGGCCACCCGCCGGGCGGAACACCGAGCTCTCCGTGCAAGAAGCCGATCACCGAGTCGGGGATGTCGAAGCGGGCGGGGTCGGTCTCGAAGTCCTTAGGCTCCACGCCGGCGCCGACCAGGTGCAGCGCCAGATCCCCGACGACCTTCGACGATGGGGTCACCTTCACCAGCCGTCCCAGCATCCGGTCGGCTGCCGCGTAGGCTTCCTCGATCTGCTCGAAGCGGTCGGCCAGCCCCAGTGCCACCGCCTGTTGACGCAAGTTGGACAACTGGCCACCGGGAATCTCATGGTGGTAGACCCGCCCGGTGGGCGAGGCCAGGCCGGACTCGAAAGGTGCGTAGACCTTGCGTACCAGCTCCCAATAGGGCTCTAGGTCGCAGACCGCCTGCAGATCCAGCCCGGTGTTGCGCTCGGTGTGGTCGGTAGCCGCGACCAGCGCCGACAGCGACGGCTGCGAGGTAGTGCCTGCCATCGATGCGGTCGCTGCGTCGACAGCGTCCACACCGGCGTCGATCGCAGCGAGCAGGGTGGCGAGCTGCCCACCTGCGGTGTCATGGGTGTGCAGGTGCACCGGCAGGTCGAACCGGCTGCGCAGCGCGGCCACCAGCGTCCGGGCCGCCGGGGGCCGCAGCAGCCCGGCCATGTCCTTGATGGCCAGCACATGCGCCCCCGCCGCGACGATCTGCTCGGCCAACCGGAGGTAGTAGTCCAGTGTGTACAGCTGCTCTGCGGGATCGGACAGATTGGCGGTGTAGCACAGCGCGACTTCGGCCACGGCCCGGCTGGTCTCGCGCACCGCGTCGATGGCCGGGCGCATCTGCGACACGTCGTTGAGCGCGTCGAAGATCCGGAAAATGTCCAGCCCGGTCTCGGCGGCCTGTTCGACGAAGGCGGTGGTCACCTCGGTCGGGTAGGGCGTGTAACCCACGGTATTGCGCCCGCGGAGCAGCATCTGCAGGCACACGTTGGGCACCGCCTCGCGCAACGCGGCCAGCCGCTCCCACGGGTCCTCGGCGAGGAACCGCAGCGCGACGTCATAGGTCGCGCCACCCCAGCATTCCAGGGACAGCAGTTGCGGGGTCATCCGAGCGACGTAGGGCGCCACGGCAACCATGTCCTTGCTGCGCACCCGGGTCGCCAGCAGCGACTGGTGGGCGTCGCGGAAGGTGGTCTCGGTGACGCCGACGCGGTCGCAGGCCCGCAACCACTGCGCAAATCCCTCCGGGCCCAGATCGAGGAGCCGATGCCGGGATCCGGTGGGTGGCTGCGTATCCAGGTCGATCAGTGGCAACTAGCCCACCGGATCGGCCAGGTCGGGGGGATCGCCGTGCGGCCGGTTCACCGTCACGTGCCCGAGGTAGCTCAGCAACCGGGTGCCGCGGTCCAAGGGTCGCCGGGCGGTGAGCAGGTGCGGCCGCTCCTCGATGAACGACGTGGTGACCGTGCCCACCATGAAGTCCGGCTCGTCGAGCAGTGCGAGCAGGAACGGGATGTTGGTGGCCACCCCGCGGATCCGGAACTCGGCGACCGCCCGGCGAGCCCGGCGCACTGCGGTGGCGAAGTCACGACCTCGGCAGGTGACCTTGACCAGCAGCGAGTCGAAGTGCGCGCTGATCTGGGCGCCTGTTTGCAGGGTGCCGCCGTCCAGCCGGACCCCGGCACCGCTGGCCGAGCGGTAGGCGGTGATCGTCCCGATGTCCGGGCGGAACTCGTTGGCCGGGTCCTCGGTGGTGATCCGGCATTGCAGCGCGGCACCGTGCGGCACGACCGTGTCCTGGGACAATCCCAGGTCGGCCAGCGTCTCCCCGGCGGCGATCCGCAGCTGGGCACCGACCAGATCGATGTCGGTGATCTCCTCGGTCACCGTGTGCTCGACCTGGATGCGCGGATTCATCTCGATGAACGCGTGATTGCCTGCCCGGTCGACGAGAAACTCCACCGTGCCCGCGTTGACGTAACCGATGTGCCGGGCAAAAGCCACCGCATCGGTACAGAGCTGCGCTCGCAGATCCGGGTCGAGGTTCGGCGCAGGAGCGATCTCAACGACCTTCTGGTGGCGTCGCTGCACCGAACAGTCCCGTTCGTAGAGGTGGATCACCTCGCCGGTCGAGTCGGCGAGGATCTGCACCTCGATATGCCGGGGATCGACGACTGCCCGCTCCAGAAACACGGTCGGGTCGCCGAACGCCGACTCGGCCTCGCGGCTGGCTGCCTCCAATGCGTCCCGTAGGCCACGAGACGTGGTGACCCGGCGCATGCCGCGCCCACCACCACCGGCGACGGCCTTGACGAAAACCGGAAACCCGACCTCGTCGACGGCGGCCAGCAGTTCGTCGATGTCGGCGGACGGGG
Organism: Actinomycetota bacterium; assembly: GCA_030863045.1. Lineage (GTDB taxonomy): Bacteria > Actinomycetota > Actinomycetes > Mycobacteriales > Pseudonocardiaceae. The sequence goes on from JALZCN010000282.1 coordinate 6,123, forward strand.
CGCTGGACATCAGCATTGGCACGCCGGCGGCGCGCGCCGCGGCCACTGCCCGCGATTTGTTGCCCGCCAGCGCCAGCACCGCCGGAGGCGGCCCGACGAAGGTGATGCCGGCCTGCTGGCAGGCCATGGCCAGTTCCGGGTTCTCCGACAGGAAGCCGTAGCCGGGATAGACCGCGTCGGCCCCGGTGCGCTGGGCAGCCCGGACGATTTCCCGCACCGAGAGGTAAGCCCGGACCGGGTGGCCTCTCTCGCCGATCTGGTAGGCCTCGTTGGCCTTGTGCCGATGCTCGGAGTTGCGGTCCTCGTAGGGGAACACCGCGACCGTCTGACAACCGAGTTCGTAGGCGGCGCGGAACGCCCGGATGGCGATCTCCCCACGGTTGGCGACCAGCACCTTGCGAAACATGTGCCAGCTCCTTCCCACAGCCCCGCAGCCAGGTTTCTTGACCAGCTACGCGACTGCATCATCCCAGGTGATGGCGGATCCCGGGGGACGTTTGCGCCCGCCCGGCGCAAACTACCTCCCGCTTGAGCCACCGGAGGGGTATCAAGGATGGAGCAGGAAAGGACGCGGCCATGGGAAGAGCGCGGTACCACCATTACCACCGGTGGGGTCCAGCAGGGCGACCCGTCACGCCGCTGCTGGTGCTGCTGTGCACAGCGCTCCTCGCAGGCGCCGGCCTAGTCACTGTGACACTGCTCACCATGCTGCTGGCCCTCGGACCGCTGATGTTGGTTGGGGTGGGTGCTTTCACCGTGGCGCGGCACCTGCACCACCGCCGCCAGATGAGCCGGGCGCAGCCCCCGGGAATGTCCGCATCTGCAGTTACCTTTGACGCCCCGGCGGTCCCGGACTGGCGTGCTACCCGCGCCCGATTCGCCCAGCTACGCAGCGAGTACGGCCAGTTCGAATGCGACCCCCTCGCGGTGCTGCGGCTACCCGCACTGACCGACGTCACCGTGCCATCCACCAGCCGGTTCGTGGATGCCTTCGCCGAGGCTCAGGCGCTGGACACCGACACCGAACCACCGTCCGAGCATGGTGCTCGCTTCGCCACCGCAGTCGACCGGGCGTGGCGTGCCTGGCGGGCCGCTCGGGACGCGGCCGAACGAATCCGGCTGGCCGGGATCCCTACGCAGGAACACGCCACCGTGCAGCGGGCGATCAAGCTGCTCACCATGGCCCGCGACTCCGACCACGACGCCGAACGCATCGCCGCCTACGCCAAGGCCCGTGCCGAGCTGGCGAAGCTGGACCGCCGCGGCACACTGCGACTCCCGCCAGCGGCCGCCGCGGCGCTCGACGCCGCCGCCCGCGGCCAGCTACCCGCCGGCTAACCCTCTCAGCCCACAGCTGTCCACTCAGCGGCGACGTCGACCTTCCTTGCGCACCCAGCGAGGCTGGTGGCGCTCCCAGCCGCGTCACACCTTCTGGAGGAACTGAGCGCGCTCGTCGTCCAGCAGGTCGGCGGCCAGGCGGGCAAGGCCAGGGTGCCCGATGAGGTCGGGATCGGCCTCGACCAGCCGCTGGGCGGCCTCCCGAGCCTGGGCGATCAGACCCTCGTCACGCAGCAGGGACAGCAACTTGAGTCCGGAACGCCGGCCGGACTGCACCGCGCCGAGCACATCGCCCTCGCGGCGCAGCTCCAGATCCAGCCGCGCCAGCTCGAACCCGTCGGA
>JALZCN010000283.1 GCA_030863045.1 Actinomycetota bacterium
TTCGGCCGGCAATTCCGCAGCCTTCAACACGGCGTCGAGTTGTCCCTGCTGCACCATCGCGTCACCATGATCAATCAGTAGCTGGGCGCACGCGGCATACTCGCCCGCTGCCAGCAGATACCGCAGGGCCTCGTCCGGCGCCCCCCGGTTGAGACATTCAGTCGCCGCCGTCACGCGCAGCACTTTGCGCTCGCTAGCAGATGGCGTCGGCTCATACTCGAAGAAGTCCTGCAAGGGACGCACCAGGGCCCAGCCGGTGTCCCTCCCGGTGCGCCGCACGAGTCCCTGGCGGCTCAGTTCAGCGAGTACGGTCGTCGGATCGTTGAGTCCCCGCGCGATCTCCATTGTAGATCTGACCTCGCCGAAGATCGCCAGTGTGCGCAGTAACTGCTGAATCCACCCAGGCGCGGCACCGACGACCTCCTCGGCAAGATAGCCATGAAAGCGCTCGCCAGGCCGACACAACCTTTCCACTGCGGCTAGGCGCTGATCCGGCTCGGCCTTTTGCAGCATCTCCACGGCGCTGTGCACGGCCGCGGGCCAACCACCGGTGCGCTCCCACAGCCGCCTGGACAAGCCAATCGGATCCTGTCCCACGGTCTTGCGCAGGAGCGCCCCAACATCTGCGACGTCAAAGGCAAGGTCCGGCGCGTGGATCTCCGCGACATGACCACGACCCCGCAGCCGATGCAGGGAGAGCGGCAGCTCACATCGAGATATCAGCACCAAATGCAGACGGTCCGGAGCTTGCCTGCACAGACTTTCCACAATGCCCGACGCGTCACTACTCGGCTGCAACCTGTGCAGATCATCTAGGACCAGAATAATATCTTTGCTCAGACATTCGCTCAAGAAGCTGAGCAACCAGACGCAAATGGCCTCGACGTGGGAACCGATCAGTTCAGTGCCCACTGCAGCAGTACCGCGGATCGACGCGGGCGCCGACGCGTGAGGCAGCAATGCCCCGAACAGGTTAGTCAGCAGGCGGTCCGCGTCTCCCAAGTGGTCCTCATACCGCAGCCACGCGGTCGGGCGGCTGCGCGACCAGGCTGCCACGGCCGTGGTCTTGCCCCAGCCAGCTGCACCGATCACCACACAGATCCGGCGCCTTGCAGCGTGGTCCAGCATCTCTTCAACGGAGGGCCGCTCAACGTGCTCTTGTGTCACGTGCTCCATATCGATCGGGGCTTCGGGTACCGCAAGTAGCCACCGGATCTCCCGAGAGACGGAGCTCGTGGCCCCCACGCGCGCTGACCGTATCCCTCCGGTCGTCCTTTAGTAGCTCGTAACGGCCGCCGTCATCCCTGACACCCTTTCTCTTCGTTTAAGACCCTATGCCACCGGGGAAATACAGTCTGAAGGTTAAGCAGCAGCCTCATCATGATCTTAGCGATCGCCTACAACGACTTCAGTTCGTATGCGCGTGAACTGGAACCAAGGGTGTAACTGTCTGGTCAACACGCCGAGCGTTGCTAGGCGGGGAGACCAGCTGTGGTCGCGTCGGATAGCCAGGCCGGAGTCCGCCACCCGCGGCCGCTGGCGTCAACCACCAGGTCGGCGCCGAGGTCGTGGTGGGGGGTGACCTGGCATCTCGAGCGGACGCAGTGTCACGCCGGTGACCTGCCGAGCATCGCGTGAAACCGCCAGCGACGTTACGTCGTGGCGGTCGACGACCACCACGCCCGGCAGCGCCCGCACTCGCCGACGCATGACCCACTCAAACAGGGGTTGGCCGGCCGACATCAGCGGTCACCCGCTGGCCCGACGGCCCATCCAGCCAGCCGGGGTCGGCCCCAGCGCATCGGCCGGTACTCGCAGCGACACTTCACCGGTGACCTTGAGCTGTGTCCGTAGCCAGGGAACAGCCCCTCGATGATTCCTTGGCCTCGGGACGGCATCACGTGCAGCATCCGCCCCTGCGCGGCGCCCTTGCGGGCCTGCACGCTATCCGCTCGCGCGTCCCGCTTGATGAGCGTCACCTGCTCGAAGTGGCTGACGAGCACCCGCGCGGCCAGCAGGCCGGCCATACCACCACCGACGACGGCATGACAAACATGGGTCAGGGACCGACAGTCGGATTCCAACGGAGCAGTGAGATCAGGCGTATCGCTGGTATCGCTCACGAGGCCACCTTCCTGAAACAGCGGTCTGCGGCTTGGCACCGCGATGTGCTCGTCGCCAAATAGACGTCGTCATTTGAGGAGCAGCGGACGCCAGCCTGAGATACACACACCCACACACCGGGCGAGTAAAAGTCAACGCAACGATCTTCACGCTGCGCCGGGAGACGGTTCAATGCGCGGGTGCAGAGACGAACTGCAGGCAGCCTCACCATGGGTTCATCGGTGATCGCCATCAGCAAGCCGTCAGTAAAAGCGACGCGACCAGTTCGCACCGTCCGATCCGCACGGGTATGTAACCCAAGCTCAGCGGTACGCAGTGACGCTTCCAGGCAACCCGAGGCATGACCAATCAGCGTTCACACCAAGCCCGTTGCCACGTCGAGGAGCCTCACCGGGAC
>JALZCN010000298.1 GCA_030863045.1 Actinomycetota bacterium
CTGCTGCCCGTCGTGCCCAACTGCTGCACCTGGGCTGCTCGGGACGCTCGCCGGAGTAACCGAACGGCGAACCACCCGGCGGTTACGCTGAAAATCACCTCCCAGTACAGCGCAGGTACCGGATTGCCCCAGGGCCAGAACATGGCGGCCATCCCGAGGCTCATCAGGCCGTGCGAGACATCCGCGCTGCGTCCCGTGCCGGCCCCCCACCTCGAGGCGTCCTCGCGGGCGACGAGCAGCCGAACCGTGGACAACAGCGCCACCGCCACGAACACGGCGGCAAACATCCAGCGCACCCATATCGCGCTTGCCACCCGCACTCACCTTCGCAACCGTGCTCGTCCACGTCGACGCTCTAGCGAAGGTGTAGTCGTTTCCAGGCCGCGCTTGGTTCCCGAGTCCAGCCCGGTAGCGCTGCGCTGTTGTGACCGGCCGGGTTAGATGTCCTCGTCGCTGATCGGGAGACCACGGTGCTGGTCGGCGAAATCCGCGGGATCGGCCTCGAAGGGGAACTGCGGCGGGTCCGGTAGCTCCTCGCCGTCCTCATCGAGGCCGGCCAGTGGGGTGCGCTGATCGGCCACGTCCGCGTCGGGGTCCTCGATACCCATGGTGCTCCCTGGTGATAGTCGCCGATCGATGGTTGTGGCCACGCGTCGCAGACAGGTTATCGAGGACACCGCGGGTCCATGTAGCGGGGCAACAGCAATTCGGGTCACCACGTGACGGGCAGGTGGGCGACCGCGCCTGCGACGGCCTCCCGAACGGGTTGTATCTCGTCGAGTCCGACGGCGAGGCGCAGGGTCGGAAAGCGTTCGAAGACGCGGACGAACAGGTACTGCAGCTCCACCCGGGCCAGGTGCGCGCCGAGACAGAAGTGGGCGCCGTGGCTCAACGACAGGTGCGGGATGCGCTCGCGGGTGATGTCGAAGCGTTGCGGATCGGGGAAGACACTCTCGTCCTCGTTGGCCTCCTGCACCGCGAACATCACCGTGTCCCCCACGCGGATGGTGACACCGTCGACCTCGATGTCGGCAGAGGCGTACCGGGTCAAGCCGCCGCGCCGGGTGGCACGCGACCGCTCGATCGGACTGGCGAAACGAAAGATCTCCTCAACGGCGGTGCCGACGAGGGCTGGCTCGCGTTGTAGCGCCGCCCGCTGCTCGGGGTGGGTCAGCAACAGCAGCATCCCCCGGTCGATGATGGCCACGACGGGTGCGTGCCCAGCGAACAGCATTCCGGCCGCGAGATGGGCAATCCCGTCATCGGTCAGCTTCGCGTCGAGCTTGGCGGCATCAAGCAGATCCGAGATGACGTCGTCTTGGGGCAGCCAACGCTTTCGCTCGATCAAGGTGCCCAGGTATCGCCACAGCGACTGCAGGCCGCCGCGGGCGACGGCAGGCTTGCTGGCCTGTTTCGCCTCGATCTGCCACCGGCGGAAATCATCGCGGTCCTCGGCGGGCACGCCGAACAGCTCACAGATCACCAGCGCCGGCAACGGAAAAGCGACAACGGCATGAAAGTCGGCCGGTGGCCCGCTTCGGTCCAGTTCATCGAGCAACCCGTCGACGATCGTCTCGACGCGGGGACGAAGGCTTTCCAGTCGGCGGGCCGACAACGACGGCGTCAGCAGCTTGCGCATCCGGTGAAGATCAGCCTGCTCACCTTCCGGGTCGGGGATCGGCCCCCCGAACAGGCCAGGCTGGGTGAGGCGGACGGGATGCCCAGGGTTGGGGTGCGAGCGGCCCAGACGCGAGTCGGCCAATAGATCCCGCACTCTCTGGTGCCCTGACACCAGCCAGGCGGGCCGACCCTGGGGGTCGCTCACCCGCAGGATCACGTTGCTGCTGCCATCGTCGTCCTTCGTGCGGTCGCTGGAGAGATGCGCCGAGCTTACGGTCTCCTGGAGCGGGCACCCCGATTCAGGCTCAGGGGATTCGGAGCCGTCCGTGTTTGGGACGAATCGGGTGATTGTGTTGTAAGATCATTGCACGAGGACCAAGCACAGCGCGTGAGGAGACATCGTGATCGTTCTTGGCGTTGTCCTGCTGGTAGTTGGGTACCTGCTCGGGATTCCGATCCTCACGACCCTCGGGATCATCCTGGTGGTAATCGGAGTGATTCTGCTGCTGCTTGGCACCACCGGACGTACGATCGGCGGCCGGCGGCACTATTACTGAGGCTCGGCCCGCTGGGTGGACAGATGTGCGGCTGCACTAGTCCAGGGTGAGGCTCAGAGC
>JALZCN010000313.1 GCA_030863045.1 Actinomycetota bacterium
CGTCTGGTCCTTGCGCACTGATCAGCGGGTCCGGGTGCATGACCGGACCAACGTGCGCACGCTGCAACCCAACACCATCGGTGGCTCCGTCGAGCTCACTGTGGCTGACCTGTCGTTCATCTCGCTACGCCTGGTACTGCCGGCCCTTGTCGCCTGTACCGCACCGGAGGGCGACCTGCTCCCGATGGTCAAACCGCAGTTCGAGGTCGGCCGTGAACGGCTGGGTGCCGGCGGGGTGGTCCGTGACCCGGTGCTGCGTGCGCGGGCCGTGCTGGACGTGGTGGCGACCGCGGCTGATCTCGGTATTGGTCTGGTCGATGCCACGGCGAGCCCCTTGCCCGGGCCGTCGGGCAACGTCGAATACTTCCTGTGGTTGCGCCGCGGCGCGACCGATCCGTCGCGCTCGGTCGAGGAATTGGTGCACACCGTCGTGCGGAGGGGACCGCAATGAGGTTCTCACGCGAGGTCCTCCTGGTGTTGCACACCGGACGTCCGGAGAACTTGCCAATCGCCGAGCAGGTCGCACGCCGGCTAGGCGACGCGGGCATCGGGTTGCGGGTGCTTGCCGAGGAGGCCGCCCACCTCGATCCCGCGCTGCGCGACCACGAGCTGCCCACCGGGCCGGCGGCCGCGGCGGGCGCGGATCTCGTGCTGGTGCTCGGCGGTGATGGCACCCTGCTACGTGCCGCCGAACTGGCCCGGCCATGCTGTGTCCCGCTGCTCGGCGTGAACCTCGGCCGGGTCGGCTTCCTCGCCGAGGCCGACCTCGACTCGCTCGACGAGGCCGTGCGCGCTATCGTCGCCGGCGACTACCTCGTCGACGAGCGGATGACTGTCGACGTCATCGCCAGCCTCAACGGATCTACGCTGGCCCGCACTTGGGCGCTCAACGAGGCCAGCGTCGAGAAGAGCCGGCGGGAGCGGATCCTTGAAGTAGTGCTCGAGGTGGACCGCCGGCCGGTCTCCAGCTTCGGTTGTGACGGGGTGCTGTGCGCCACCCCCACCGGATCCACCGCGTATGCCTTCTCCGGCGGAGGCCCGGTGGTGTGGCCCGACGTCGACGCTCTCGTCGTGGTCCCCAGCAACGCGCATGCGTTGTTCGCCCGCCCGCTGGTGGTGTCGCCGGACTCGGTGGTCGCGGTGGAGACCGATCGACACGGGCACGCCGCGGTGCTGTGCTGCGACGGGCGACGGACCTTTGCACTGCCGGCCGGTGCTCGTATCGAGGTGGTGCGCGGCGCTACTCCGATCAGGTTGGTGCGTTTGCACGACTGCCCGTTCACCGACCGGCTGGTGCGCAAGTTCGAGCTGCCGGTGCAGGGCTGGCGTGGCCCCCGGCCGAGCTGACACCCGGCTAACTCACCAAGGTATCCGCGGCGCGCTAGGGTGCGGCCCGTGCTCACGGAGATGCGCATCGAGGGCCTCGGTGTGATCGACGAGGCCACCCTGGACCTGCACCCCGGCTTGACCGTGGTGACCGGTGAGACCGGAGCGGGTAAGACGATGGTGGTCACGGGCCTGCAGCTGCTCGCCGGTGGCCGGGCTGACGCGTCCCGAATCCGGCGTGGCGCCGACCGGGCCATCGTGGAGGGCCGTTTCCGACCACCTGAGGGCAGCCCCGCCGTAGCACTGGCCGGCGAGGTGGGTGCCCGCACCGACGAGGACGGCAGCCTGATCGCCAGCCGCACCCTGACCGCGGACGGCCGTTCTCGGGCCCACCTGGGTGGCCGCTCGGTACCCGCAGGCGTGCTGGCCGAGCTCGCCGACGGCATGCTGGCGGTACACGGCCAGAATGATCAGCTTCGGTTACTGCGTGCTGGCGAGCAGCGGGCCGTGCTTGACCGCTTCGCCGGTAATCACGTTTCCGAGCCGCTGACTGCCTACCGCCTCGTCCGGGAGCAGTGGTTGCGCTGCTGCGCTGAGCTCACTACCCGGCGGGATCACTCGCGGGAGCTAGCCAGGGAGGCCGACCTGCTCGGTCACAGCCTCGCCGAAATCTCCGCCGTCGACCCGCTGCCCGGGGAGGACGCCGCTCTGCTCGCCGAGGCTCGGAGACTGGTCGACATCGACGCGCTGCGGGAGACCGCTGCCGCCGCGCAGTCCGCGGTGTGCGGTGCAGCCGACTGCGATCCCGACGGGCCCAACGCGATCGGCCTGGTCGGAATAGCTCGCCGCCAGTTACAGATGGTGGACGACCCTGCGCTGCAGGCGATAGGTGAGCGGTTGGGGGAGGCTGCAGCGACACTCGGCGATGTCGGTGCCGAGCTCAGTGGCTACCTTGACTGCCTGGACGCCGACCCGGCCCGGTTGGAGCAGGTGCTGGCCCGCCAGGCCGAGCTCAAGCGGCTGACTCGTAAGTACGGTGCCGATGTCGACGGTGTGCTGGCCTGGGCGCAGCAGGCCCGGCAGCGCCTCGCCGGCCTGGACACTTCTGATGAGGCCATCGCGGCGCTGGTGACCCGACGTGACGAATTGGCCGCCGAGCTGGCCCGGCACGCTGCCGACCTCACCGCGGCCAGGACTGCCGCCGCCCGGCAGCTCGAGGTGGCCGTCACCGCCGAGATCACGGGGTTGGCGATGGGCCAGGCGCAGCTGTCCGTCGTGGTCCATCCAACGCCGGCCACCGATGGCGACGACGCCGCACTCACCGTGGCCGGGACGCGGCTAAGGGCCGGCCCCGATGGTGTCGACGAGGTGGAGCTGCGCCTTGCGCCGCACCCGAGCGCTGGATCACTACCGGTGCACAAGGGCGCCTCCGGGGGAGAGCTGTCCCGGGTGATGCTGGCTCTAGAGGTGGTGCTGGCCGGCGCCGACCCGGTGCCGACGATGGTGTTCGACGAGGTCGATGCCGGCGTCGGCGGGCGGGCCGCGGTTGAGATCGGGCGGCGGCTGGCCCGGCTGGCCCGCAGCCACCAGGTCGTCGTCGTCACGCACCTGCCGCAGGTCGCCGCGTTCGCCGACACCCATCTCGTCGTCGACAAGTCGCCGGACACCGCGGCGGGGGTCACCGCCACCGACATCCGCGCCGTGACCGGGGACGACCGCGTCCGGGAACTCGCCCGGATGCTGTCCGGCCTGACCGACAGCGATACCGGCCAGGCCCACGCGCGGGAGCTGCTGGCCGTGGCCGCGGACGGCAGGTGACCGCGAGGATGTCGGTTGTGCGGCATCCAGTGGTGTGACGCATGACAGGTCGGTCCGGAGGGTAAGCGGCCGCCGTGCGCCCACCCTCCCGC
>JALZCN010000326.1 GCA_030863045.1 Actinomycetota bacterium
GTGCTCGTCATCGGGTTCGTCCGGAGTGATCACGTGCGCGACGACGAGTTCATCAGCGAGGTACAGGTTCGGGCGGGGCTGGCCGCCCGGGGCGATGCTGAACGCGCCATCCGCGCAACTCTCGCGATCCTGGGTGAGCAGCTGCCCGACAGTGTGGCCGGCCCGGTTGCGGCGGCCCTCCCGGAGCGGCTGGGTGAGCAGCTATGGGGCCAAAGAGCGCGACCACGCGCGACCGCAGCCCAAGCCGGCAGGCTGAGCCGGGGGATAGCGCGAGGCGAGGGCAGTTGGCCCGGTGACAACACCGTGGCCGACGCCGATATCGACGGCCGTCCTCTCGACGGGAGATAGCTGACTGGAGAACTGCTACTCCCGGTTGGAGAAGCCGGCTCCTGAGCTGGACGCGGACCCACGCCCCGAGCCGTCTTTGGGAGTCGACTTACCGGCGGAGGCCGATTCACGAGCCGAGGATGAACGTCGGTGGGTGCCGGGCATCCGGGTGGAGGGTGCGGGCTTGTCGGCGGTCAGATTGCTGGCGCCACGCCCGGTGCCGGCATTGCCCCCACGACGAGAGCCGATCGATTTGCCGGTGAGCTCCGTCCCGCCTTTGCCGCCGCTACCACCGGCGACGGTGGGACTCTGCGGTGCACCGCTCTTGCCGGGATTACTCGGATTGCGGAAGTCGGGCGGCTTGGGAGATTTAGCCAGCTTGCTCAACACGGTTGGCTTGTCGGTACCGCTTGGAGCGGGCCGATCCACCGGGGAATCGCTATTGCCAGGCGCCGGGTTATGATTGGGTGAACCAGAACTTTTCGATTCATCGGTATTGCCCGGCGGGCCTGAACTCACCGGCGTGCTGTTATCGGCTGGCGCGCCGGGACCACTGGGCTTGACCGTATCGGGCTTGGCCGCACCGGTCGGCTTATTGGAGTTGTCGGGTCTAGCGGCGCGACGCTGCGAGTTCGTGCTGGCTGCCGGGGTGGGTGCACCGCTGGAGGCTGGGCGATCGCTATTGGCGGCGGCCACCGGATCCCCGTTCGCGCCGGGAACCGCGCCGGTCTGGGGTGACTGGCGGTTGACAATCATGGGGTCGATTCCGACCGGCGCGGGAGTGACCAGTGTGCCCGGACTGCCCTGCTCCGGAGGCACCGGAGACATTCCCGGGCCCACCTCGTCGGCGGGGCTCTGGCCGAGCATGGCCGGTGGCGTGCTCTCGCGCGGCACGAGCGGCACGACGAGCCCGTCATTGATCGCCGCGGTGATACCGAGGACAGCGCCACAGGCCAGTGCAAAACAGGTGGCGACGGCTGCCTTGGCCGAGCGGCTGTCGGCCGCCAGCGGGGGATCGGTGTCGCGCCGATGGTTCGCCGCGGCCGTCACGCTGCGCAGGTGGGGATCAGTCCCAATCCAAGCGATCAACGCAGTGGCGGGAGGCCCGGAACCAGCCTTACGCCGATGGCGGGGAATCAGTCCGTGCACTTCAGGTCTCCAGGTGCGTCAACCCCACCTCTGCTACTTGGATACGCTGCTTCTGCTTCGAAACGGCAGCGCGGCCCTGTCGGTGAGGTGAACTCTCGGTGATAGCCCAAATTGATCATCACTAGGATCAGGGGCTAGTACCATCCTTAAGTGGCTAGGCCGTTACGTTAAGGGAGGGATATGGCCCAATGGTGCGTCTGTCCCGGTGACCTCGACCCATATAGAGGCAAGCTGGTTCTGGGATGGGCTCACTTGCGGGATCCGGGACCTCGCCGCGCGGGCGCCGTCGGACGCCGGCGCCGATCGCAGTTGCCGACGCCTGCCGGCGCCCGGCCAAGTCAGCCTCCGTACCCGCCTTCAACTGGCACGGAAGGTTTGACAACGGTTGCGTCCGGGTACTTGACGGCTACCCAGAGCGCTACACGGAAAGGAGTGCTTCTGATGAGTTTGCAGGACAAGATCACGAACAAGGGGCAGGTGCTGAAAGGCAAGGCCAAGGAGGCGCTCGGCAAGGCCTCCGACGATCCCGAGCTAGAAGCCGAGGGAAAGACAGACCAAGGCAAGGGCAACCTTAAGCAGGCCGGTGAGAAAGCCAAGGATGCCGGCAAGGACATTTTTGGCAAATAGCAGCGACGGTAGGTTGACTGTCGGGTGTATCGGCATTGTTTGATGACCAACGCGGTGGTAACTGACTCGCTGTACCACATGGTGTCTGCTGTAGTCAGTGGCTCCACCTACGATCGCCTGTAAGGACGCCCGCAGTCAGTCTCGTGAAGGGCCGGGTTCACATGGATGCGAACGGCTATGTGGCTTTTCTTCTGCTTGGAGTGCTACTGGTCCTGATCGACGGGCAGGTGCTCTACCGGAGCGGGTTGGGATATCTCCAAAAGGTGTATCAACCCGACGCCGCTCGCTCCGTGATGCAGTTGGTGGCGGTGCTTTACCATCTGGGAGTGTTGGGAACGCTGGCGCTGATCTCGACGATCGACGTGGTTACCGGCATGCCGTTACGCGACCTCGTGACCAAGCTAGGAATCGCCCTGCTGGCGCTTGCCGCCGCGCACGGCCTGACGATGGCGATTCTGATCAGGATTAGGAATCGACGTCGGTTGGAGCAGCTCGAGGAAGAGATCGCTGCAGATCGCGCCGGTGGCGCCGCGCGTAACGCCACCGTCCGCCCGGTGGCCAACCACGAGTCAGCTACCTACAGGCCGCCTGGCGAGTCCTCATCCGGCACGTATTCGGTGTGAAGCGGTTGATGTCGGGTCGCTAGGGCGGCGTATCCGCCGGAGTCGTATCCGCGTGCTCCCGGCAAGGTCGCGAGGTAGCAGGCCGCCCGGGAAGCGTCCCATCCAAGCGCCTCCGGCAGCCCGGCCGCCAGCATGCTGAGGGCGCTGTCCACGGCACGTCAGCCGCGCGCATGGCGCGGTGAACGTCAGCACTCTAGGTCACCTACGTGCAGTGCAGCAGAGTCTCGTAGCGTCCTGACCAAGTTCCAGGCGGCCGGTAACAGCACCGAACCCAGATCGTCGTCGGGGCCCGGTACACCTCCTGCGCCGCGATATTGGCGAACTGTTCGTAAGTGATCAGGTGCGCGCGGGCTACTGCGGTGCCGTGAAATGTCGGATTGTAGAAGGCGCGGCCGCCGGTCCAAACCGTGGATTCGGTCGCGAAGTAAACCCCATCGGCAAGCTCGTGGCCGACCGCACGGAGCGGAGGCCGGGATCGCGACAGCCCGAACAACGGCGGAGGGCCCCGATGGTGTTCCGCCTGAGGTAGCAAGCCAGCGGTGAGCGCACATGTTAGATCCGTAGCTGACGTACCAAACTCGTTCCGGCTGCGCGGTCACGGTCATGATCCTGTCACGCGGAGTAACGGGAGGGCCTGCCAGGGGCATCCTTACGGCCGGCTGATCGCCGATGCGCACGTCCGATGGCTACCTTGCGCAACACTGGCCTTAAGTTTATCCTCTTTTAGGTGAGGCTTACCTTAGCAAGAGGGTGATGGGATGATGCATCTGCGTGACATTGGGCTCCTCAACGAGCTAACTCGCCTGAGTGGCATCTGTCCCAGCTGGCGCGAGCGATCAGTCAGGGCGCCAGGCCACGCAACGCAGTGCTGCGAACCTCGCAGCCGAACCTTTCACGGCCGCTCGTCTGGGCCGGTGCACTCCGGCTTCGTCGCAGGCGGTGCCTTTGATCTGCCTAGACGTGATGATGCCGAATGTGATATTCGTGCACGGTCCCGTGGTGGTTACTTCGCATCTGCGGGCGACTTCCCGGATAGCTTCCGCAGGTAAGGAGGCCGCCAGTTTGCGGGGCTGGGTGACAGATGTTGAGAGGGGGATATGGACAAGAGGCTAGGTGAGGTATGCGTTCCGAGTTCCGCGGCAAGCTGGATGCGCTGGTCATCGACCTCGGCAGGACCGCCGGACTGGCTGGTCGGATGATGACCAATGCGACAATAGCGCTTCATCAGGCTGATCTCGCGCTCGCTGGACTAGTCATAACCAACCGTAACCAGATGAACGCGATGCTCGATGAGATGGAACAGCACTGCATCACTCTACTTGCACTCCAGGCCCCGGTCGCTGGGGATCTCCGGGTAGTGATCGCGGCTTTACGCGCGGTGGGACACTTGAGGCGGATGGGCGACCTCGCGCGGCACATCGCCGTCTTAGCTCGGCTCAAGCATCCGAAACTGACCGTCTCGGGCAAAGTCCGCCCGGTACTTGCCCGGATGAGCCTGCTCGCCAGCCAGCTCGCCGAGGACGCCGCAGTCGCGATCCAGTACCACGATCCATTGTCTGCCCACCGGCTCGCCGAAGCCGACGAAGAGGTGGACGCGCTGCGTCGCCATCTCTTTGACGTACTGTTCGCCGAGGATTGGTCAGACGGCGTAGAACAAGCGGTGGATGCCGCTCTCATCGGCCGCTACTACGAGCGGTTCGCCGATCACGCGGTGGCCATCGCGAGGGAAGTCTGTTATCTCGCCACCGGGCGGATACCTGAGCCTTGCCCCTTGGGGAAGGTCAGCGGCTCAGCGGGCGGGTGATGGAGGTCCGAAGCCGAGGCCGCAACCCGTATCTCAGGACTGGGCGCCTGGCTGATGCGAAATCAGTCTGCGTGACCGCAACTCGGTGACTGGACCGGACACGAGGTTGCAAGCCTCATTTGCCACCGTCTCGAGGCGGCGACGCGGCGGGCTGCTACCACCGCTCGATGGGGAACCCCTCCGGTAGCCATCCAAGGTTGTGTGCTGACCACTTGTAGTAACGATCTCCCAATGGAGAGCTAAATAGCCTGATGACAAAGCTGGCGCGTAACGATACGTGGCTGTCCCCTGTGGGGTATGTCGCAATCCTCCCGCCCACTGACTGACCTGTTCCGTTCACTTTCGGGAGGGAGCGTTCCCCCGTCCAATCGGTGTGAGCGGGAGGCGTCGTGGCGGCTGCGCGGTTCCAGGTGGTGTCGGTGGCGCGCTCTGCGCACGTGCCGGTGCCACGCGAGCCCGACGCCGGCGCCGGATCGTGGGCGGAAATCCCCCACCCCCGGGAGCGGGGATTCACCTGGCGGTTCATGTCCGCCAACAACCGCAGCCTGGCGAGATCGGCACACACCTCTCCTGACGTGGAGTCCTGCCTGGCCTCGATCCGGACCTTGCAGCAAGGCATGGCGGACGCGATCGGAGAAACGTCACGCAACGGACACGGGCAGTGGGTGTGGCGAGTCCGCCTGGCCGACGAGGTCGTGGCCACCGCGGCTCGCAGCTACCCGCGCCAGGTCCGGGCCCGGATGACGTGTGACGCGTTCTTGCAGCTCGTCAAGGAGACGGCGAACTCGGCCCCCGTGCAGGTGATGTACCGGTGACGCCTGTCGTGACCGTGTCGACGGGGCCCCCGGGCCCACCCGAGTCGGCGCGGAAGGTGAAGTCCGCCTCCAATGGTGTGGACCGGATCTTCCGGCTCTCCCTGCACGGGACCGGCGTGGCGGTTCTCGTCATCATGATCACAATTGGGCTCTTTCTGTTCTACCACGGCGCCACCGCGCTCGCACAAGCCGGCTTGGACTTCGTGACGACGCAGGCGTGGGAGCCGGACGCAAACAACTTCGGTATCGCCGCGGTGTTGACCGGGACCCTGCTCATCGCGGCGGTGGCGATTATCTTCGCGGTGCCACTGGCCACCGGCGTGGCGCTCTACATCTCCGAGTACGCACCGCGCCGGATCCGCGGGTTCCTGATCAACCTGGTTGACCTGATGGCTGCGGTGCCCAGCGTGGTGTACGGGCTGTGGGGGGTTTTCCTGCTGCAGGAGCAGGTGATCCCAATCGCGAAGTGGATCTCGGCCACGTTCGGCTGGCTGCCGTTTCTGGGCATCGAGGGCGTTGACCCGAACGATCCACTGGCCACGGAGACGGTGTACAAGTCCTCCACATTCGTCGCTGGCATTGTCGTCGCTCTGATGATCATGCCGATCATCAGCTCCGTGATGCGGGAGTCGTTCTCCCAGGCCCCTGTCGGCGAGCGCGAAGGCGCCTACGCCCTGGGTGGCACGAAATGGGCATGATCCGCGCGGTCGTTATCCCGTTCGGTCTCGGCGGGATGATCGGCGGCACGATGCTCGGGCTCGGGCCGGGCGATGGGCGAGACGATCGCGGTCTACCTGATCATCAATCAGATCTTCATGATCCAGCCGGAGATCCTGCGCAGCGGGGCGAGCTCGGTGGCCGCGCTGATCGCGCAGCGGTTCGGGGCGGCCACTCCGTTTGAGTTGTCCGCGCTGATGGCCGCGGACCTAGCTCTGTTCGGATTCACCCTGGTCGTCAACTTTTCCGCGTCCGCGATCATCGCCCGGACCCGTTCTGGCGCACTGAGCGAGGCGTAGCCGATGACCACCATCCTTAATCCGCGTAGCTCGACCCGGGTTCCGGTCGCCGGTGCTGCACCGACCGAGAACGAGGTACGCCGTTCGACGGCCGCCCGCGGCCGGGTCGACGTCATCGTGCTGCTGGGCGCCTTCGCTGCGGCGGTGAGCCTGGCCGCGATATTCGCGACCCGGATCATCCCGGATCCGGGCCCGGTCGGGTTCACCGTGATCGCCTACCTCCTCTTCTTGGCGCTCTACGCCGTGCTGGTGTCACTGTCGGACAACGCGCTGACCGTCCGTGACCGGGTGGCATCGGTGGTGATCCACGGGCTGGCCGGGCTGACTCTGATGGCGCTGACGTACGTCGTCGTCTTCGCCTTCGCCCGAGGGCGGGAGGCGCTGGTCCACCCCAACTTCTACTACAGGACATGCGCTCGGCCGGCCCACTGGAACCGCTGACCGACGGCGGGATCCTGCACGCCGCGGCCGGCACCCTTATCGAGATCACCATTGCCCTGATCATCACGGTGCCGCTTGGC
This sequence comes from Actinomycetota bacterium, assembly GCA_030863045.1. GTDB lineage: Bacteria > Actinomycetota > Actinomycetes > Mycobacteriales > Pseudonocardiaceae. Next base: position 6,883 of record JALZCN010000326.1, read on the forward strand.
CTCGCCTGCGCCGTCTACCTCAACGAGGTACGCGGCACGTTCGCACGATTCGTCCGCACCATCGTCGAGGCGATGACGGCGTTGCCGTCCATCGTGGCGGGGCTGTTTATCTATGCCGCGGTGATCCTCACCTTCGGCGTGGAGAAATCCGGGTTCGCCGCGGGCCTCGCGCTGAGCGTGATGATGCTGCCGATCATCATCCGGGCCTCCGACGTGGTACTGCGGCTGGTGCCCGGGTCGCTGCGGGAGGCGTCGCTGGCCATGGGCGCCGGGCAGTGGCGCACCGTCTGTCTGGCACGTCGTGCTGCCGACTGCACGGTCCAATCTCACTACGGCGGTGTTGCTCGGCGCCGCCCGGGGGATCGGGGAGACCTTCCCGGTGCTGATCACTGCGGGCTTCGGGTCGGTGCTCAACCTCAACCCGACGGAGGGCTCGCCGGAGGCCACGACGACGCCCTCTCCGACGCCGTCACCCACGCCGACCCCGCTCCAACACCGTCAATCCCGCCGGTACCGTCGCCGGAGCCCACGATGACACCCCCCGCCGACCCGACTCCGTCTCCACAGCCCACGCCGACGCCCCTCCCCCCGACGCCCGATCCCTCACCTCCACAACCTTGAGGCTCAGGGCAGGGCAGGTGCATCTCGCCAGGTGACCCGCTGTGACTTGGTTGCGGGTGGCGCCGCCATGTGGGCCTGCTGGTGCGCCGAGCACTTGAACGGCGTGACAGCAGCCGATTTCAGGGCTTGGTGGCGCGGATGATCGCGGAATGCATGCCGTCGGCAACTGCATGCGTGAGGGTGATGGTGATGTCGGCGAAGCCGGCGGTGGCCAGCTGGTCGCGGTACTCGGTGACGCTGAGCGCACCGGCGATGCAGCCGACGTAGCTTCCTCGCTCGGCCCGCTGCGCGGCGGTGAGGTGATCTCCAGCGACGACGTCGGAGACACCCAGGCGGCCGTGCGGCACCAGCACCCGAAAGGCCTCACTGAACACTGCGGGCTTGTCGACCGACAGGTTGATCACGCAGTTGGAGATGATCACATCGATGGAGCAGTCGGGCAACGGGATGGCTTCGATGGTCCCCTTGACGAACTCGACGTTGGTAGCGCCGGCGCGATGGGTGTTGGCCCGAGCCAGCTCGAGCATCTCGTCGGTCATGTCCAGGCCGTAAGCCTTGCCAGTAGGCCCGACCCGTCGGGCCGAGAGCAACACGTCGATGCCACCACCAGAGCCGAGGTCGAGCACGGTTTCTCCCTCGTGCAGCTCTGCGACGACCAGGGGGTTGCCACACCCCAGGCTCGCGGCGATGGCCTCGGCCGGCAGGTCGTTGCGGTCGGCGACGTCGTAGAGCTGGCTACCGAAGCCGTCGCCGACCTCGATGGCCTGGCCTGCGCTGTCACAACAGCTTGGCTTTGCGCCAGTAGTGACAGCGGTCGCGGCGGCGGCGTAGCGGTCACGGACCCGGTCACGGAGATTGTTGGTCTGGTCAGTCACTGTTCGGACCCCGTTCCGATCGGTGATTCGATGGTCTTCGATATAAAGATTGCGCCTTAGTTAGAGGCCTGTCAATATAGAAGAGTGCCTATACAGCGGGCTCCGCGTTCAGGCGAGCTGATGAACTGCTGCGCACCGCTGAGCGCGGATCCGCTCAGCGCGGATCAGGCCGAGGTGCTGTCCCGCCGGTTCAAGGCCCTCGGGGATCCGGTGCGCCTGCGGCTGTTGAGCCTGATCGCCAGTCACGAGGGTGGCGAGGCGTGCGTGTGCGAGCTCACCGTGGGCTTCGACGTCTCCGGCCCGACGATCTCGCACCACCTGCGAGTGCTGCGCGAAGCCGGGCTGATCGAGGGCGACCGCCGGGGCACCTGGATCTATTACCGCGTGCTGCCCGAAGCCCTGCGGGCGCTGTCGCAGGCCCTGCTACCGGCCGCGGCGCTGGCATGACCGGGGTCGATCTGCCACGGCGGCTGCTGGCTGAGTTCGTCGGGACCGCGCTGCTGGTTGCGGTCGTGGTGGGTTCGGGCATCGCGGCCCAACGCCTTTCGCCAGGCCAGGTCGGCTTGCAGCTGCTGGAGAACTCCATCACGACGGCATTTGGGCTGGCGGTGCTGATCCTGCTGTTCGGTCCGGTCTCTGGGGCTCACTTCAATCCCATCGTGTCGGCGGCCGACTGGCTGCTGGGCCGCCGCGCTGGGATGGGGTTGTCCGGCCGCGAGGTGTTTGCCTACACCGGAGCTCAGCTGCTTGGCGGGATCGCCGGCGCGGTACTGGCCAACGCCATGTTCGAGCTCACACCCGTCCAGATCGCCACGACCGCCCGGTCCGGTGCGGGATTGTGGCTCGGTGAGGTGGTCGCGACCGCGGGGCTGATCTCGGTGATCTTCGCGCTGGCCCGGACCGGGCGGGCCGGGCTGTCCGCCGCGACGGTGGGCAGCTACATCGGCGCCGCCTACTGGTTCACCTCCTCGACATCCTTCGCCAACCCGGCGGTCACGGTCGGGCGGATGTTCAGTGATACCTTCGCCGGCATCGCCCCGGCCTCCGCGCCCGGCTTCGTGGCCGCGCAGGTGGTCGGCGGGCTGCTCGGGGCGGGTCTGATCCAGCTGCTGTACCCCGAGATCGACCGCGTCGCAGACCAGGTCGTCACCCCGCACCCGAACTCGAGCCAGGTGCGTCGGTGACTGTGATCCCTCCCTCACCGAACGCTTCGCCTGCAGCGCCTGAGCACTGGCCAAGTGGAAGGACTCGTCGTGGACGGCAAGCCCACCGTGCTGTTCCTGTGCACCCACAACGCTGGGCGCTCGCAGATGGCCCTCGGCCTTTTCCAACACTTCGCCGGCGACCGCGCAGTGGTTTGGTCGGGCGGCTCCCAGCCCGCCAGCAGCATCAACCCCGCCGCGGTAGACGCCATGGCCGAACGCGGCATCGACATCTCCCGCGAGTACCCCAAGCCATGGACCGATGAGAATGTCAAAGCCGCCGATGTGGTCGTCACGATGGGCTGCGGGGACGCGTGCCCGGTGTTCCCCGGCCGTCGCTACGAGGACTGGCAGCTCGACGACCCGGCCGGCCTTGACGTCGAGGACGTTCGACCGATCCGCGACGAGATCGAACGCCGTGTACGTCGGCTTCTCGACGACCTCGGGGTCGCGGCGACCTGACCGCCCCCCGTAGTTCGGCTCGTCGCGGCATCCAGAGGATGGTGACGAGGCCTGAACCCGTGTGTACTACGTACCGTTGCGCATTCGTCCTCTATAAGCACATAGCGTGATTCACCGGAACGCCACCCTTCGTTAACGGACCTCAAACGTCGTGTACCGATGCAAGTACCGATGCAATCTAATAAGCTCCGCTCGTCGTTCCGACGCTTTGACCGCGCTGGAGGGCATGCTGGCCGATCGATTAATGGAGATGTGAGCGATGCCGCTGATCGTCGACGGTATCTCAGCCACGCCGCTGCAGGCGGCCGCTTGGAAGAAGAGCAGCTACAGCAATCCCAACGGCAACTGTGTGGAGCTGGCGGCGCTGGCAGGGGGAGAGGTCGCCGTACGCAACTCCCGCCGCTCGGGTGGCCCTGTCCAGATTTATGCCCGTGCTCAGATCACAGCCTTCGTCCAACGGGTGAAGACGGGCGCGTTCGACGGGATGATCGGGCGACCCACGGTTCGGTGAGACGCCCCACAGGGTTTCGGGCGGACAACTTGGCGTCTATGGTGGGACCATCCGTAGTGCTTCACCCCTAGGAGGAATGGTGAGGGCGGCTCGGTCGGGTCAGGATCCGGTCAGTCGTCACGCTCCGGTACGACCGCAGGGACCAACCGTGCTCCGCATCGCGTTAGGCGCTCAGCTACGTCGGCTCCGTGAAGCGAGCGGAATCACTGCCGGAGCAGCCGGCCACGCGATCCGGGCGTCCCACGCAAAGATCAGTCGCATGGAGCTCGGGCGGGTCGGATTCAAGGAGCGCGATGTGGCCGACCTGCTCACTCTCTACGGTATTTCCGACGAACACGATCGAGCAGCGTTCTTGGCGCTGGCCAGACAGGCCAACGTGCCCGGCTGGTGGCACCAATACAACGACATCCTGCACAGCTGGTTCGAGATGTATCTCGGTCTGGAGCAGGCCAGCTCGGTCATCCGAAGTTATGAGTCGGGGTTCGTGCCCGGCCTGCTGCAAACCCCGGAGGTCGCCCGCGCCGTCATCAAACTCGGCAATCCCACTTCATCCGACGATGATATCGATCGCCGAGTGACGCTACGGATGAAACGTCAAGAATTTCTCACCCAACCTGGCGCGCCAAACCTGTGGGTCGTGATCGACGAGGCCGCGCTATGGCGCATTGATGGGCGTGCCGCGATGCGCGCCCAGATGCAGCATCTGATCAATATGGCCGAGCTTCCCGACATCACCCTCCAAGTGATGCCCTTCTATTCCGGGGCGCACGTGGCAGTAGGTGGTCCATTCACTATCCTACGATTCGCCGAACCCGATTTACCGGACATCGTCTACCTTGAACAATTGACCAGCGCTCTTTATCTGGACAAGAGCGAGGATGTGCAGCACTACCAGATGGTCATGGACCGTTTGTGCGTCCAGGCCAAATCTCCTAACGAGACGATCAGGTTCCTGAATAGCACTCTCAAAGAGATTTAAATCACGGCTTTCGGGCAAGCCCGCCGTACTGAGTTACCTCGGTGTGGATCCCGATGTCGCTGGGATCGGGGCGCCACAGCGAACACGAAACCACTCCGGGCTCCAGCAGCTCCAACCCGTCGAAGAAGCGGGCGATGTGCTGGCGGCTGCGGGTTCTGACCGGGGGTGCGCCGCTGGAGTTGTAATACTGAATGGAGGTCTCTATCGCCTCAGCGTGGACTTCTGCGGTGGGATGGGACATCGCCAGGTAACTGCCTGCAGGCAGGGCGTTTAGGAGCTGGTTGACGATAGCGTGTGCCTCGTCGTCATCCAGAATGTAGTTGATGATACCCAGCAGCATCAGCCCGATCGGTTGGGTGAAGTCCAGTGTCCGGGAAGCTTCATGCAGGATTTTCTCGGGGTCGCGCACGTCGGCGTCGAGATAGTCGGTGGCGCCCTGTGGCGTACTGGTGAGCAGCGCACGAGCATGAACCAGCACCATCGGATCGTTGTCGACGTAAACGATGCGGCAGTCCGGCGAAGTCGCCTGGGCAACCTGGTGGGTGTTGTTCACGGTGGGCAGCCCGGTACCGATGTCCAGTAGTTGGCGAATCCCCGCCTCGCGGACCAGGAACTTGACACTCCGGACCAGGAACCCCCGATCGGCGCGAGCGGAGTCACGCAGGTCGGGGAAGATCGTCAGAACTTGTTCGCCGACCTCGCGGTCGATCAGGTAGTTGTCCTTACCACCCAGCAAGTAGTCCCAGAACCGGGCCGGCTGCGGAATCGTCGTGTCGATATTCGGAGGCTGCTTGTGATCGGTCGTGGATGAGCCGTTCCTCACGAGTCGCCTCCTGCGGTTCGCCGGTCCCGACCTGACAGTCACAACTGTAGCCGCTGCCGCGCGCAGGTCCCATTGGAGAACGCGATATGTAGCTGTTCAGAGT
>JALZCN010000345.1 GCA_030863045.1 Actinomycetota bacterium
CGCCGCAGCGCCGCCGTTGGTGTGGGCCTGTGCCGCCCGCCCGTAGCCCTGGGGTCCGTAGAGCCAGGCGCGCAGCTCCCGCTCCTGGCCGCGGGCCAGCCGTCGGACCTCCCGGGCCGAGTCGGACTGCTGCTGGATCAGCGCCAGCGTCTGCAGCACCGAGTCGTGCAGGTGCGCGGCGATCTCAGCCCGTTCCTCGGTGCGGATCCGGGCTCGGCGCTCGTCGCCCAATGCCTGCATCAGCCGCAGCCACCACGGCACGGTGAGCACAGCTACCCCGACCAGGGTCGCGGCAGCAGCCAGCAGCGCGAACCGCAGCTCACCCAGATTGCCCTGATTGAGCAGGAACACCGCGATCCCGCTGGTCACCAGCATGATGCCGGCCAACACCCGGAGCAGCGCCATCCGGCCGCCACCAAGCACCAGGCCCGCGCCACTGCGCCAGCGGGTTCGTTGGCTTGCGTCTGCTTCCCGCCACACCAGACCGGCACCGATTAGGGCGACCCCCAGCGGTCCGGTCACCCAACCACCCCACGTGCTGCCCAGTGCGGCGCCGGCCAGCGCCAGACCCACGCCCAACACGACGAGACCGATTCCCTGCTGTCTCTCGCGCGCGGTACTCGGTCGCTGGGCACCGGATTCGGTCGCCGGGAGGAACGCCCACAGCAGCGCATAGCCCATCAGCCCGGCCCCATCGAGACCGGCGAGCGTCACGAAGACCAGCCGCACCCACAGCACCGGCACACCCAGGTGCTCGGCGATCCCGCTGGACACCCCAGCGATGACCCGCTCTGACCGGTGCCGGCGCAGCCGTGGCGGTCCCCCGGCCACTGGCTGAGCCGGCGCCCGGGCGCCCGTCGCCTGATCTGCCGGTGTACTCACGGTTGTCATCGTCACACGCCGCAGGTGCCAGGGGTATCAGGGGCCACCCCGGTATCCCCTGACCCGGGGACGGATCAGGGTGACCCCCGATGGCGCTCGCCGTCTCCGGCAGCCAGGCTTCAGTGCGTGAGCGAGATCAACGTGGAGCACACCGTGCGGGACTTTTGGGCCACCAGGCCGGACCGGCGCGCGGGCGATCGCAAAGTCGCCGGAGTCGCGGCGGCGATCGGGCGGCGGTATGCCATCGACCCCGTGCTGGTCCGGGTGGCATTCGTGATAGCCACGCTCTTCAGTGGCGTGGGGGTGTTGCTGTACCTACTGGGCTGGCTGCTTCTTCCAGCGGAGGGGGACCAGGTCTCCACTGCGGAGAGCGTGCTCGGACGAGGGCGTAGCTCGACGTCCGTACTGCTCACGATCGTGCTCGTGCTGCTGCTGCTGTTGGCGACCGCGGCCGTGTTCGAAGACGCATCCGGCGTGCTCGGCTTGGTCGTAGCCCTCGGCGTGCTGGTGTTGTTGCACCGCTCCCGCGGGGCGATGGGCACCGCGCAGCCTCAGGTGGCACCTTCTCAGGCGGACCTATCTCCGCGGACGGCTGAGGAGGCGCACGCCACTCCTGATCCCGCAACGTCAGATTCGAGCACGGCGCCACAGTCTGCGCCACCGGCGTGGGACCCGCTGGGTGCGGCACCGTTCGCCTGGGATCTCCCAGAACCCTCAGCAGCACCGGCGGCGAACCCGCCACCGCGGGGACCCAGCTCCAAGGTCACCCCGATCACGCTCGGGCTCGCACTGCTGGCCGGCGGTATCGCCTTGGCGTTCTGGCCTGCGCTGCCGGCTGCCCACATCGCCGCCCTGATGCTGGGTGTCGTCGGGCTCGGCCTGGTGGTGGGCTCACTGATCCGGGGCGGTCGCGGGCTGATCCTGGTCGCCGTGCCGCTGGCAGTGATCACCTGGCTGCTGCAGGCGGCGCCGGTGTCTGACTTCAGGGCCGGCGAGCGCCGGTGGAACCCCCCTACGGTCGCCCAAGTGCTGCCACACTACGAGCTCGGCATGGGAGAAGGCCGACTGGACCTCACCGACCTGACCCTCACTGATGGCCAGACCGTGACCACCAGCGTTGTGATGGGGGCCGGAGAAACCCGTGTCATCCTGCCGCCGAACGTCGACGCGCAGGTGACCTGCCAGGCGCAGTTCGGGGACGTGGAATGCCTCGATGAGACCGACGTGGGTAGCGCGGCCCGGGTGGACGTGACCGACCACGGAGAAGACGGTCCTGGCGGTGGCCTGATCAAGCTGAACGTGAGCTCAGGCTTCGGTCACGTGGAAGTGGAGCGGGGATTATGAACGAGACCGGCCCTATGACCCCGCGGCGGGGGCCCGACCTGGTGACCATGGCCGCCGGGGTGGGCGCCTTGGGTATCGCAGGCTTTGCACTGCTCGGCGGCCTACCTTGGCTGCCTGACCTGGACGGCCGGTGGGTGCTCGCAGTGCTGGCGCTCGTGGTGGGACTGCTACTGGTGATCGGCTCACTCCGATCCTCCCAGCACTGATCACCCTACGGCGCCCTCCG
>JALZCN010000355.1 GCA_030863045.1 Actinomycetota bacterium
GTCGGCCCGGTGGTGGACCGGTCCGGGAAGGCTCGCGCACTGCGCAAGGCCGCCGAACACTTCGGGATTCCGCTGGCCCAGTGCGTCGCGGTGGGCGATGGCGCAAATGACATCGACATGCTCACCACCGCCGGACTGGGTGTCGCGTTCAACGCCAAACCGGCACTCCGGGAGGTCGCGGATACCGCGATCACCCAACCGTTTTTGGACATTGTGTTGTTCGTGCTGGGCATAACCCGCGAGGAGGTCGAAGCCGCCGACGCAGCCGACGGGCTGCTGCGCAGGGTGCCTCTGTGAGCGTCCTGGCCCCGCTCGCCGTGCGGTACGCGCGGTGGCTGGGCTTGCCGGCAGGCGCGACCGCCGACATCACCGATGAGGATCCGGAGTCGGTGCGTGCGATGCCGCTGGTGCTGCGCATGGAGCGGGACGCGGTGCCACCGCGCAGCGCGCTGCTGGAGGCGGCAGCGTCGGCCGCGGTGGCGGTCTGCCTTGACGAGCGTTCGCAGCCCGGCGGTCCGTGGCATACCGAGGTGCAGCCGTGGGTTGCGGGCAGGATCCGCAAGGTCGCCCGCCGCGCCCGCGGTGCGCATTGGGCCGCGGTGACCGAACTGCCGGGCAGCACTGTCGAGCGCCGGGGCGCGCAGGTGCGGGCCTTGCTGCCGTGGCGCCTCGCCGACACCCCGAAAACCGTGACCCGGCTGCAGGTCGGTGGCACCGACGTGCCTCCCGACGAGGCTGGCACTCCACCGGAGGGAATCCCAGTGCTCTGGCTCCCCCCGCAGCCGGTGATGACCGTGGGCAAGGCAGCCGCCCAGGTCGGGCACGCCGCGATGCTGCTGGCGGCGCTGCTGACCGCCGAAGCCCGAGCAGCAGAGCTGGACAGGTGGGCGGCCGGCGGCTATCCCTGTGCCGTACGCACCGCCTCGGCACGGCAGTGGCCCGCGCTGGCGCCAAGCGAACAGCCAGCCCAGGCCTGGCGCCAGCGGGCGGTACTCGCCGTCCGCGATGCCGGCTTCACTGAAGTGCCCCCGGGCACCGTCACGGTAGTGGCGCAGTGGCCGGCAACCTCGTGAGTGCGTAACAGTGTTATGACACCGAGGCACTCACGAGCCGCTGTAGCGCGGCCCGCGCCACAGCGGCATCGGTGGTGGGCCAGAAGGGGGGGAGGGAGGCGCGCAGGAATGCGCCGTAACGGGCGGTGACCAACCTGGGATCCAGGATCGCCACTACACCGCGATCCTCGGTCGAGCGCAGCAGCCGGCCGGCGCCCTGGGCGAGCAGCAGCGCGGCGTGTGTTGCGGCCACCGCGAGGAAGCCGTTCCCGCCACGGGCGGCCACCGCACGCTGCCGTGCCGAGCTCAGCGGATCGTCGGGCCGGGGAAACGGGATGCGGTCGACCACCACCAGAGACAGCGACCGCCCCGGCACGTCGACGCCCTGCCACAGCGACAACGTGCCGAACAGGCAGGTCTGTTCATCTTGCGCGAACTGCTGCACCAACAGCCCGGTCGCGTCGTCGCCCTGGCACAGGATGCGGACGTCCAGCTGGGACCGCAGCGCCTCGGTGGCTTGCTTGGCGGCCCGCATCGAGGAGAACAGGCCCAGTGTGCGCCCACCCGCCGCGGTGACCAGCGTGGCGAGCTCGTCAAGGTGGGCCGGCAGCAGCCCATCACGGCCAGGTGGGGGCAGGTGCGCGGCCGTGTAGAGGATTCCGGCTCGGTGGTGAGCGAACGGCGAGCCCGCATCCAGACCGGTCCAGGCCGGACCGTCGTCGTCTGCCGGCGGTGGTCGCTCGGTGGCTGTTCCAGCGGCCGGCGTCCGAGACGGCCGCTGACGAGGCAGCCCCCACTGCGCGGCGAGCGCATCGAACGTCCCTCCCAGGGTGAGGGTAGCGGAGGTGAGCACCACCGTCCGCTGGTCGAAAAGGCGCTGCCGCAACAGCTCGGCGACGCGCAGCGGGGCGACCCTCAGCACCCGCCCGCGTACCGTCTCCTCCGCCAGCCAGACCACGTCGCGCCGCTCGGCTTCGCTGCCGGGGAATGCGACGAGTACCCGAGCGGCAGCCGAGTACACCTGCTCCAACGCGGCCAGCGCGAGCCGGCGACGAGCGGCGGCCGCGGGATCCTCCCGGCGCTCGGTGCCCAGCGCGGTGGTGCAACGGTGCGCAGCGTCGCGCACCGCGGTGAGCGCGCCGGCCATTCCAGTGCCCAGGGTGTCCCAACGCTGCACCGAAGCGTCACCGAGCAGCAGCGCCAGGCCATCACCCGCGGCGGCCAGCTCGTCAGCGACCTGCTCGTCGATCAGCCGGGCGCAGCGGCGGGCCGCGGTCTCGACCATGGACGCGGTGAGCTCCTCGGTGGCCGCACCCGTGACCCGGTCGACCAGATCG
>JALZCN010000357.1 GCA_030863045.1 Actinomycetota bacterium
CCCGCCCGGGGCGTACACGCCCAACGACGACGCATACACCAGGTGCGGTACCTCGGCGTTGACGACAGCGTCGAGAACCGTATTCGTACCACCCACGTTGACCCCGCTGCATGAGCTGTTCATGGCGGACCGCTGGATCGCCCACGCCAGATGCACCACCGCGTCCACGCCGGCGAACGCGCGCCGCAACTCCTCCCCCGCCAGTAGCGACGGGCGCCCAGCCTGCGCAGCACGCCGGTACCCACGTTCCCCGACGCGCCCGTCACGACAACCCGCACCAATGACTCCGCTGCGGCTATCGGACCGTGCGAGCAGCTGCATCGATTATGCATCGTTTCGGCAGGATCGACACCCGAACGCCCGGGTGCCCGAAACCATGCCACCGAGAGATCGACAACCGGCGGACTACCGGCGCTCTTCAGCCGCCGAGGGCAAGTGACCGCTTGCGTCGGGTGCACCGTCGGGCAGTGGAGCGGGCGCGGCGGCGCCGAGGGTCAAGAGCACCGCCGACTGCAAGGAGTCGGATTCGATGATCCCTTCGGGAAGCCGCCGCTCGGTCCAGCCGGGACCGGCCGCGATCAACACGGTCTCGGCCGAGGACTGCCGCAGCGTGGCGAGCTGGGACAGGGCAGCGGTCCGAGCGGTTTGCGCCCAGAGGACCACGGCAGCGGGTCGGCATCGCCGCGCGGCGTGGGCCAATGCGGCGGTCGGGGTGTCGGCGCCCAGCATGCGCACCGCGATGCCGCGCGAGGCGAGGGCGGCCCGCAGCGCATCAAGCGCCAGGGTGTGTCGCTCCTCCTCGGCGCAGGCGAGCAGGACCACGCCCGCTCCGGGCGTCTGCGCTGCGACCGGCACCCGATGCAGCGCGCAGCTGATCGTCCAGGACAACAAATGCTCCACATCGATGCAGCGGCCTTGCTCGGTGACCCGGCTTTCGATCTCGGCGATCACTGGGCGGCAGACCTGATCCCAGGTGCTGATCACGCCCAGCTCGTTGAGGTGACGTGCCAGCGCCGCCGCCATCGCATCACCATCCAGCCGTAGCGCGGCAGTAACCAGGCCACGCACCACTCTGGCCGGGACGGGGGCCTCGACGCGGTCCGCCGGCCCCGGAGCCGAATCGAGCGTGTCCAACGGCTGGGTATGCACCCAACGCGCCGCAGCAGCCGGAGCCACGCCCTGCGCGACCAGCCGCCGCATCACGTCCAGCCGGACGATGTCGGAGGCTTGATAACGCCGGTGCCGACCGGAGTCATGCCGGGCCGGATCAAGACCGTAGCGCCGGCTCCACGTACGCAGGGTCGACGGCGCCACGCCCAGGTGACGCGCAACCGCGCCGGCGGTCCACGCAGGTACCGCGTCGGCCGGCCCATCGCCGTGCATCTGCCTATCTTGACAGAGCCGACAAACCTTTCCGGAATGGGCGGCGTGCGGCTGGCGAGTTCCGCGGTTCAGCTCAGCGTGTTCGTCCGGCTGCGAGTGACCGGAATCCGAGGGCTTGGGCCAGATCTACTCGCCCGCCTTGGCTCATCAACCACCCGGGTGCGGATGGTCACTCCGCCTCGAACCCGGCCATCTGCGAGGGCCGCGGCGGTCAGGCAAAAGCGCACCCACATGTTCAGCTGGATCTCCTTGGCCAACCGAAGATGACTGTAGAGCAGATCGATGGCCCAACCACTGGGTCGTGCCCATGCCTCGATCTCAAATCGCAGCCGGGAGCCACTCGGTCTGGCCCGGAACTCGATCTGACCGGCCTCCAGGTGGCCGGTCAGGGTGGCGAAACGAAACGATGTGGCGGTCCGGTGCACCACTCGGACCGGACCATCCCAGGGACCTGGAATTCGGACCACGACTTCGTCGCCGATCCTCAACTCACCGGGGACACCGGACATCTGTTCAACCGTGGTGACCTCAGTGGGCACGGTATGGGCAAACTCCGCGGCGACTGTGTCGATCAACTGCGTTGCGGTCAGCGGCGAACCCTCGATCTCCACCGCGAAAAGCCGGCGGAACAGCGGGCCAACGCCGGTCTCTGGAAGTTGGCTGCGGTCGTCCACCAGCTGGTCGGGCACCGGCGGCGGAAGATCAGTGGCGTCACCGGCCTGGATGGACCGATGTAATGGGGTAGTCGCCCACACGTAGCGCCACGACACGAGTGCGACGCCCAGCGTCCAGCGCGCCAGGATGGTCATCCAGCGCACGATCACCGAGTTCGGCCGAGCACGTTGAGAGCGGATAACACCGTAATACCCA
>JALZCN010000368.1 GCA_030863045.1 Actinomycetota bacterium
CGGGGTTGCCGGTGGTGTGGACCACCGACGTGGACCTCCCCTTCCCGGTAGCGGGTGCGGTCCAGCTGGATGGTCAGCTCACGTTGCACCCCGTGCGCTACGCGCAGGGACTCGCCGAGGCGATTCGCCGCGCGGGCTCGGAGGTGTACGAAGGCACCCGGGCCACCGGACTGCACGAGGGCGCGCCCTGCCGGGTGACGACCACCCATGCAACGGTGCACGCCGGCCACGTGGTGATCGCCACGCATTACCCCGTCTTCGATCGTGGCGGCTACTTCGCGCGGCTCGAAGTGACTCGCTCGTACTGCATCGCCGCCGCGGTGCGGGGGTCGCTACCGCCCGGGATGTCGATCAACGCGGGCAGCCCCACCCGATCGCTGAACTCCTACGGCGACCTTCTCATCGTCGGCGGCGAGAGCCACCCCACCGGAGCGCGGGGCACCGACGAGCAGAGCTTCCAGCGGTTGGCGGGCTTCGCCCGCAAGCACTGGGACGTCACAGAGATCAGCCACCGATGGTCCGCGCAGGATCCGACGTCCTACGACCAGCTACCGGTCATCGGCCGGTACACACCAGTGTCGTCAGCGGCCTACGTGGCGTCCGGGTTCATGAAGTGGGGCCTGAGCGGTGGCACCATGGCCGCGGCGATCCTGGCCGATCTCATCAGCGGCAGGCAGCCCGAGCCGTGGGCAGACCGGTTCAATCCGCACCGGCTGTCGCTGCGGTCCGCCCCGCAATTGGTGAAGATCAACACGAAGGCCGGGGTAGATATGGTCGTCGACCGGATCACCCCGGCAGAGGTGTCCGATCCCGCTGAAGTGCCTGCCGGCGAGGCTCGGGTGGTCCGCGACGGTCTGGGCAAGGCCGGCGCGTTCCGGGAACCCGACGGCACCTTGCACGTGGTGTCGCTGCGGTGCACTCACATGGGCTGCCTGCTGCGATTCAACGGCGCCGAGCGCAGCTGGGACTGCCCCTGCCACGGCTCACGCTTCGATGTCGATGGTTCGGTGCTGGAAGGACCCGCCGTGCGGCCGCTAGCGCACCGGCACCTGGCCGATCCCGGAATCGGCGGCTTCGACCACGCGCCCGGCTAACGTCAGATCGGCGACCAGCTCATCGAACATCTCAGCTTGGCGGTCCTTCGGACCGCGAAGTACGGCAGAGGGATGGATCGTGGCCACCAGCGGTAAGCCCGCGTACTCCAGCGTCTCGCCACGGTGCTGCGTGAGGCGAAACGACGCGCCGAGCAACGCCTTGGCCGCCGTCGCGCCCAAAGTCACCAACAGCTTCGGGCGTACCGCGTCGAGCTCGGCGTGCAGCCAGGGCAGGCAGGCCCGCACGTGTTCGACTCCGGGGGTGCGGTGGATACGGGCCTTGCCCTCACGCCGAAAGCGGAAGTGCTTGACCACATTGGTGACATAGGCGTCGTCCCGGGCCACCCCAGCCCGCTCCAGCGCCCGATCGAGCACCCGGCCTGCAGGTCCGACGAACGGCTCACCCGCGAGGTCCTCGCGATCGCCGGGTTGCTCGCCGATCAGCACCATCGACGCACCGGCTTGCCCTGAGCCGAAGACCGTCTGCGTCGCGTCAACGTAAAGCGCGCAGGCTGTGCACTCGGCCGCTTCCCGCCGGAGCTTGGCAAGGTCTGACATACCCGCGAATACCCGCACTCCGCACCGGGTATGCCCGCCAGGGACTGCAGGAGCCAGCAAACGGGGTGTGAGGAAGCAGCGATGAAGGCACTGACATGGCACGGCAAGCGTGACGTCCGCGTCGACACCGTCCCTGATCCGAAGATCGAGCAGCCGACGGACGCGATCGTGCGGATCACGACGACCGGGCTGTGCGGGTCTGATCTACACCTCTACGAGATGCTGGGCCCGTTCCTGACCGAGGGCGACATTCTGGGTCACGAACCGATGGGGATCGTTGAGGAGGTCGGCGGTGACGTCACCCAGGTCCGCCCCGGTCAACGCGTTGTGATCCCGTTCAATATCTCCTGCGGAACGTGCTTCATGTGCGGCCAAGGGCTGCAGTCGCAGTGTGAGACCACTCAGGTTCGTGATCAAGGAATGGGAGCCGCGCTGTTCGGCTACACCAAGCTCTACGGCGCGGTGCCGGGTGGGCAGGCCGAGTATCTCCGGGTTCCGTTCGGCAACACACTGCCGATCGTGGTACCCGACGGTCCACCCGACGAGCGATTCGTCTACCTCTCCGATGTGCTGCCCACCGCTTGGCAAGCGGTGGAGTACGCCGGGATCCCGGCGGGCGGCAGCGTCGCGGTGCTCGGTCTGGGGCCGATCGGTGACATGTCGGTCCGGATCGCCCGGCATCGCGGTGCCGAGCAGGTAATCGGCGTCGACCTGGTACCCGAGCGGCTCGCGCGCGCTCGGCGGTACGGCGCCGAGACACTCGATCTGCGCGAGCATCAGGATGATCTCGGCAACATCATCCGCGGGATGACCAACGGGCGTGGACCCGACGCGGTCATCGACGCCGTCGGGATGGAGGCGCACGGATCGCCCGGTGCGGAGATCGCCCAGCAAATGACCGGGCTACTGCCCGACGCGGTCGCGGCGCCGATGATGGAGCGGGCGGGCGTTGACCGGCTGAACGCCCTCCAATTGGCGATCGACATCGTGCGCCGGGGCGGCACAATCTCGATCAGCGGCGTCTACGGCGGCATGGCCAACCCACTGCCGCTGTTGACAATGTTCGACAAGCAGATCCAACTGCGGATGGGGCAGGCCAACGTCAAGCGGTGGGTCGACGACATCATGCCGTTACTCACCGATAGTGACCCACTCGGCGTGGAGGGCTTCGCCACCCACAGGCTGCCGCTGGCCCAGGCGCCCGAGGCCTATGAAACCTTCCAGAAGAAGCAGGATGGCGCCATCAAGATTCTCTTAGAACCGTAGATCCCCGGTAGATCAGCGTTGCGTGCGTTGGGTGACAGTCCTTCCAACGCACACAGACGGTGATCACGCCCCGGTACGGTCAGGTGCGGAGCAGGCGCAGCAGTGCCCGCTCCAGGGGAGTGCGGACCTCCTCGTCGGTGAGGTCGCCGGTTCCTGCGCGGCGCACGGCAGCCAGAATCGTCCTGCCTCGGGAGTAGTGCTCCAGTACTCGAGGATCCACATAGGACGCTCGGGCCACCGCCCGGGTGTTGCCCAGGTGCTCGGCCACCTCGTCCAGCGCGGCGTTGATCGCCCGGGCCTGGCCGCGTTGTGTGGTGGGCACACCACGGGTCGCCCCCTCGGCGAGCGCCACCGCGGCCAGCACCGTCGCGTTCCAGGTCCGCAGGTCCTTGGCGGTGAACTCATCACCAGCGAGCTCCTTGAGCCGGGAATTGATGTCCTCGGCGGCGACATCGCACCAGCCCCGCGTCGTACGGTAGGCCAATAGCTCCTCCCCGCCGCCCTGGCGCCGGAGTAGGGCGCGGACCACCGCGTGCAGAGCCGGATCTCGCAGCGTGATCGCTCGCTCGATGCCACCTTTTGCGGGGTAGTGCAGCTCGATGGCGCCCCGGCGAAGCTGCACATGCTCCCGCCGTACGGTGGCCAGACCGAAGCTGCCCTCGTCCTCGCCGGGTCCGGGCGCGTATTCGGCGCCGCCGACCCGGAATACACCGATATCCAGCATCCGCAGCGCCGCGGCCAGCACCCGCTCACAGCCCAGCCCCCGGCCGTTGAGCTGCTCGCTGATCTGCGCCCGGACCGCAGGCAACCGCCGGCCCAGTCGCAGTACCCGATCGTACTTGTCCGCGTCGCGGCGCCGTCGCCACTCGTCGTGGTAGCGGTACTGGCGCCGCCCGGCGTCGTCGGTGCCGACTGCCTGAATGTGTCCTCCAGGCAGCGCGCAGATCCACACGTCACGCCAGGCAGGAGGCACCGCCAGCGCACGGATCCGCTGCAGCGTGGCCGGATCGGTGATCTGGGCACCGTTCTCGTCGTGATAGCTGAAGCCCCGCCCACGTCGCCGGCGGGAGTATCCGCCGACCATGGGCTCGACCCGTCGCAACCGCATGAGACCTCCTTCCGCTGGAGACCGAATACCCAACTTGGCCGCATGAAGTCGACGAAGTTGGGGAAGATGTGTGCCATGAATCGCAGCGAACTGGGTGGCCAGGCGAACTCGCCGAGGCAGATCCCGATGGCTGGATGGCGACAGGTGCTGGCTCGCGCGTATCGCGCGAGCCAGCAGAACAACATCTCACTGCTGGCGGCCGGGGTGGCATTCTTCGGATTCCTCGCGTTGATTCCGGCGTTGATCGCACTGGTGACCCTGGTGGGGCTGGTCGCCGATCCTGTGCAGATCACCCAGCAGATGGAGAGCTTCACGGTGGGCTTGCCGCAAGCCTCCCGACAACTGATCACCGAGCAACTGAACGCGATCACTCAGAGCAGCGGTGGGGCCCTGACCGTCGGGCTGGTGGCCTCGCTGCTGGCGGCGCTGTGGAGTGCGTCGAGTGGCACGTCCAACCTGGTGACGGCAGTGAATGCGGCCTATGGAGAGAAGGAGACGCGCGGCTTTCTGAAGCTCCGCGGGGTGGCGCTGCTGCTCACCCTGGGTACGGTCGTATTCCTGGTGCTGACCCTGGCGTTGATCGCCGTCGTGCCGGTGGTATTGAACGTAGTGCCGCTGGGTCCCCTCGGGTCAGCGCTCGCCCAAGTATTGCGGTGGGGGTTGCTCCTCGCGTTGATCGTTGGCGGGCTCGGGGTGCTGTACCGAATCGCTCCGGACCGGAACCCGCCGAGGTTCCGCTGGGTCAGCGTGGGCAGCCTGGTGGCGGCAGCGCTGTGGTTGCTCGGCAGTGCGGGGTTCAGTCTCTACGTCAACTTCTTCAGCAATTACAACAAGACCTACGGCGCGTTGGCCGGTGTGATCGTGCTGCTGCTGTGGCTGTTTCTGACCAGCTACATCGTGTTGCTCGGAGCCGAGATCAACGCCCAGGCCGAATACCAGACCGAGTGCGATACCACCGTCGGAGAGCCGCAGCCGATGGGGCAACGTCAGGCAGTAGTCGCCGACAGCATGCCGGGGTATCCCGGTGGGTGACCAGCCCGCTGAGCGGGATCGACTGGCTGGAGGGATCGCCGAGCTTCTGGACTCGGCCGGTTTGCAGGTCGCGGTGGCGGAATCGCTGACCGGTGGAATGTTGGCCAGCGCGCTGGCGCAAGCCTCAGGGTCGAGCACCTGGTTCCGGGGCGGGGTGGTGGCGTATGCCAGCGACGTCAAACACGAGCTGCTCGACGTGCCGCCCGGGCCGGTGGTCAGCCCGCATGCCGCCGCCGCGATGGCAGATGGAGTCCGGCGATTACTCGGAGCCAACCTGGCCGTGGCGCTGACCGGCGCCGGGGGCCCCGACGGCCAGGATGGCCAGCCGCCCGGCACGGTGTTCCTTGGCCTGTCCGACGGCGTGGAGACGCAGGTTGAACACTGTCACTTCGACCACCAGGATCCAGCCGAGGTGTGTGCTGGGGCGGTCGCTGAAGCGCTACGCGCGTTGCACAGGTACCTGCAGGCGGCACTCCTCTAGGGTTCCCCGGACGCCACCTCGGCGCTGCTGAAGACTTCGGCAGCCTTGCCTACGCGCAACTCCTCCAGGGTGTTCGACTGCTGGCGAGCTCGGGTGAGCAGCTCGTCGAGCCGTCCGGCATCGAGGCGGCGATCCTGTGCAGCCAGCTCGCGCAGCGTGCGCCAGCCCGCTGCCTTGCCCTCCACAGCGAGTCGCAGTGCCTCCAGCTCGACCACGCTGCTCAACGGGGATCGGCCCCGGACTTGACCGTTGAGCTTCAGGCGACCTACCTTCTCCGCCGCCCAGGCCGCGCAGCTCTTGTAGTGCCGGACCGGAACGCCGAGTGCGGCCATCATGTCCAGCAGCGCAGCGCGATCCTCGGCGATTTCGGCCGCCAACCGCCTGAGCGCGTCACCGATTGCGGAGCCCCGATGCGCCGCCGCCGCCCGGCGAGCCAACTCGACTCCACCGGTCGCACCGGCCAGATGATCGTTGAGATAGATACCAATCCACGCGGATCCAGCCATGGTGCCTCCTGTGCCGTTCTCCCGAGCTGTCATACCCGCTTGCGGCTCGCCGGACACGCGCACCGCCCCTCGGTTGCACCGGTCGGGCACGCTGAGGATGGGATGGCGACTGCCGGGTTTATCGGTATCCCATGCACAGACGTCACCACCTCGGCCACCGTGTGCGGTGAAGGCGGCGGCCCGCGCCGGCGACGGTGTGCAACGCCGCACCCGTGGTCCCGAAATTGCAAAGACAATTGCCACAGAACGAGATGGAGAAACTGGGCGGCAACCCCACTGCGCGCGAGGTTGATAATGCGACGGCGTAAGTCTTCATAAGAAAAATGTGCAACTTGTGATTCGATATGATGTAACTTGATCAGCGTCCAGCGGGCTCGGCGACACCCGCCCTTCGACGCCATACCAGCACTTAGTTGATCATGGGCAGTTGACCTCGGCTGACGCAGTGACGTCACCTGTAATGGTGACGATCGCCCCGCCGTTCCCCGCGTGTATCCGCCACAAGCATCGCGCAGCGAACGGCCTGAATACCCAAAAAGGTACACTTTTCGATTGCACAGACGGGTGATGCTTAGTGATGCATCTCACCGTCGATGGAGCAAGTAAATCCGGCAAATGGTGTTCGTGGAGTAGCGCTTGTGGTGTCGTGACCTGCTGAAACGCCGGCCTCTGTTGCAGAACGTAACAATGGGCCCACGGACCCCCCACTTGACTGGCCCCACCGACACCCCCTTGCACAAGCAACGATGATCCGTACGGTCATCATTGTCCTGCACCGAGCAGCCATCTCGGTACGGGAATCCGGACCGGTGCGCACAGCCCTGTCCCCCGGGGCCGGATACTGCAAACCTCATCGTTGAATCGGGACAGGGACGCAGGTCGACCATCGGTTGATGTGGGACCGAACCCACGCTTTTCCGAGACCGTCAGCCGTGTGCGCGTTTCATGGAGACCGAACATGACGAGCACCTCCCGATTGCTCGGACGTATTGGCGTCGCCGCGGCAGCTGTGATCGTTCAGCTGATGTTTGCGGCACCGAGCCAGGCCGCCCCGGCGCGGCAGGATAGGTGGGATCGTTTGGCGCAATGCGAGAGCGGCGGCAACTGGCGCGCCAATACCGGCAATGGGTACTACGGCGGGCTACAGTTCAGCCGGCGGACGTGGAATGCCTACGGTGGAGGGGCCTACGCACGCACCGCCAACAACGCCACCCGATTGCAGCAGATTGCCATCGCCGAGAGGGTGCTTCGCGGGCAGGGTTGGAACGCTTGGCCAAGCTGCTCCCGGCGGATGGGCCTCGCCTGACACACCTATGCGGCACCCGCCGGGGTGCAGCGCCCGATTACTGAGTCTGCCCCAGATTCGGCCAGGCCGTGGCGTTGCCGTGCGGTTCGACCCGCAGCAGCCACCGGTTGCCGTGCTGGCGCATCACCAGCCGGCCGTCCGGATCGAAGGTCAGCCCGTTGGAGCCGGGCTGGTGGCATCGACCAATGTCGACACCGGAGTCTCCACTGTAAGACCGGAACACCGCCACCGTGCCAGACTGCGGCCATCGGTAGCTGGTGTTGGTATTCGGCGGACTGAACAGCAACGCGCCGTTCGGTGTCCACACCGGACTGTCAGTGGACAGAAGTTGGTGCCACCCGCTCGGCTCGCAGGGGCGTGGAACAATGGCTCCGACGCCGACGGCGGGATGCACCAGCTCAATGGAACGTCCTCAGTGGTGCTCGCCGGACTCCGGAGCGTAGAAGTCCCATGTGGACTACGAACCCGGTTGTGCGACGACACCGAGATCGCGCCATGATGTCACACACCGCGACGGCGAAGGTCTGGCCGGATCGGGCGTTGCGGGCGAGCCGTTGAACCCGGCGACAACCTGCCCGCCACGGTGGCCGCGCCATCAAGGCTGGCGATCATGTTGAGGCGCACCCGCCGGGCGACCCGGGAATACCGGTAGATCGGCGTACACGGATCGGCGGGATCAGCGGGTACGGGCAGCAACTGGTGCATGCCTAACAGTTTGTCCTGTGGGCCTCCCGTTACGCCCGGACCCGCTCAGCGGCCGCACGCCTACGTCCCAGGGTTCCCGCCAGCGCGTCCACATGGTCAACTCTGGCGCCACCCGCGCGGGGACGGCACAGTTGCGCTGATGAGCAGCACCGTCACCGATCCCCGCGCCAACCGGGCGTTCTTCGGGCATCCCTGCGGGCTGGCCAACCTGTTCGGCGTCGAGGTTGGGAGCGCTTCTCCTACTACGGGATGCTCGCGTCACTGACGCTGTACCTG